>JBCDKV010000042.1:0-13844 GCA_038746215.1 Bacteroidota bacterium
GGGTGAACGAACGATCCCTGAGGGTAAAAGTCCAGTGGACTTTTAAGTGAGAGAACCACGCTAGTGGATGGGGGGCAGAACATTCAAGCGAATGAACCGCAAAGCGGACGGGCGGGGATGCGCAGGACCAAAGATGCCGTCATAAATCGGGAAGTTATTATTTGTCCGTTACTTAATGCTCTTAATATCAGTATTTTTCGGTTAAACGAATAAACAATTTAAACAGATAAACAGATATATTTGGTTACATAGATTTATCTCGTTTACAGTATAAGTCCACCTACTTAACATCCCCATCAAAAGAATTTTTATGATTCGATTTGAGCATAGCGAATATTTATATGCTTTGGTTCTAATTCCGTTGTTGGCACTGCTCTTTTTTTACATGTGGCAGTATCGAAGGCGGGCGATTGCTAGATTTGGGAATACGAGTATTGTGCAACAACTCATGCGCGATTATTCGCCTAATATGTATCGTCTAAAGTTTTTGCTCCTTTTGCTGACTGTTTTTCTACTCATTATTGGTTGGGCGAATCCACAATCGGGTAAGAGCATCAATACCAAGCTAGCGAAGCGCGAAAGTGTGGATGTCTTTATTGCGCTGGACATTTCCTACAGTATGCTAGCGGAAGACATTGCACCGAGTAGGATGGAGCGTGCCAAAAGATTTGCGGAAAATCTCGTGCAAGGTTTGAGGGGCGAACGCATCGGTTTGATTTTATTTGCTGGCAACGCTTATCTACAAATGCCTTTGACGACCGATTACGCCGCCGCTTCCCTTTTCACTAAGAGTGCTAATCCATACCAAGCCCCAACTCCAGGTACGGCGATCGGTGATGCGCTGGAATTGGCGATGAATTCTTTTGATGAAGCAAGCGAAAGCGATAAAGTAGTCATCATTATCACGGACGGCGAGAATCATGACGAAGAAAGTTTGGAACAAGCGCGAGCAGCTAGCAACAAAAGAATTATTTTGTTTACCATCGGTGTAGGAACAGCACAGGGCGGTTTCATGCCAACCAATGTGAATGGCTACCAAGATTTCAAAAGAGATGAATCGGGTAGACCCGTACGAACGCGTCTGAACGAGGCAATGCTCGAAGAATTGTCCCTATCCGCAGGCGGCGAATACTATAATATTGGGACAAACGCAGACAACATCATCAAAGCTTTACGGCAGCGTATTGAGCAGATGAATAGAGCGGAATTTGAACAGCGTGCTTATGATGAATATGCCAGCTATTTTCAATATTTCGTAGGCTTTGCTATCCTGCTATTGATCTTGGAGTTTTTAGCAACTTACCGCAAAAGTAAGCTATTGGCAGATAGAGATTTGTTTGGGTAGTTAATACGGCTCAATTAGCTATTAGCTGTTGGCTAGATCAGCTCTTTGATTATCAATTACTTACGCAAAAAAAGACCACTTATTTAATGATAGGCGTGCATGAGGTTTTAAACGATTTTTTTACATTGGCTTGAACCATAAACGGTCAATAAAAATAGGACTTTGTACCGTCCTAAATTTTACTTATTGCTCTAACCAAATAAAACATCAAACAAAAAAAACGAAAACATCTAAAATGGGCGAACAGAAAGTATCCTTAGTAAAGAATGAAGTACAAATGCAGCAGTTTGTACGCCAACTACTCGATGATGTCAAAGCATTTGAGTACATGCTTGATAACGATTGGTTTGAATCGGACATCGTTCGGATTGGAGCGGAACAAGAAATGTGCATGGTCGACCAAAAAACCTATAAACCTGCTTGCATTGCGATGGATGTTCTAGAGCAAATGACGGAGTATCCCTGGGCAGAAACAGAACTCGCAAAATTTAATATAGAAACCAACTTCGTGCCTAGAGTATTTGAGGGCGATGCTTTGAAAAAGATGGAGGAAGAGGCACTCTATACCCAAAAAATCATTCGAGAAAAGTTGAAGGATTTTGATACCAAAATGATTCTCACGGGCATCTTACCTACGCTTCGGAAGTTTGATTTGGAGATGCACAACTTAACCCCCAAACCACGTTATTATGCGCTGATAGAAGCGATCAGTAAGCAACTGAGCAAAAATGCTTTTGAGTTGCAATTGGAAGGAATAGATGAATTACGCATCAATCATAATTCTCCGCTTTTGGAGGCTTGTAATACCAGCTTTCAAGTACATCTGCAGGTCAGTCCTAGCAACTTTGTGCGCTATTACAATATGGCGCAAGCACTGGCAGGTCCTATAATCGCAATTGCCGCTAATTCTCCCATAGTTTTTGGGCGTAGACTTTGGCACGAGAGCCGCATTGCACTTTTTCAGCAGGCACTAGATACCAGAAAATCCAACAACCACATGCGCGAAAGTAGCCCAAGGGTGAATTTTGGTAAAGATTGGCTGCATCATTCCATACTCGAAATCCACAAAGAAGATATTGCACGTTTCCGAGTGCTGTTGGCAGGTGATGTGACAGAAGATTCACTACAAATGATTCAGGAAGGTAAAATACCCAAACTCAGGGCATTGCAAGTATTTAACTCGACCGTCTATCGTTGGAATCGACCTTGCTATGGCATCAGTGATACAGGAAAACCACATTTGCGCATCGAAAATCGGGTCTTACCTTCTGGTCCGACCGTAGCAGATGAAATGGCGAATGCTGCCTTTTGGCTCGGAGCGATGGTCGGTATGGGCGATTTGGTGGAAGATATTACCCAAACAGTTTCCTTTGAGGATGTGCGCGATAACTTTATGAAGGCGGCACAGTATGGCATCGACTCGGAATTCAACTGGGCGAACGAGCAGAAGATCGGAGCTTGCGATTTAATCTTGAAAGAGTTGCTCCCCATTGCTCGCAAAGGGCTAGAGAAACAAAAAGTCAACAGCGAAGACATTGATCGCTACTTGGGTATCATAGAAGCACGAGCCAAAAAACATATGAATGGTGCAAGGTGGCAGCTTCGAGCATTCACCAAGCTAAAAAAACAGGTCACACCAGACGAAGCCGCTGCTGTCCTGACCGCTTCCATCATCAAAAATCAAGAGAAGGAAATACCTGTCCATCTATGGGAAATGCCACAACCCACTGATCTAAAAGAATATGTACCCGCGAAATTGAGGGTTGCAGAATTTATGCAGACCGATCTATTTACGGTACAGAAGGACGATATTGTAGAGTTGGTAGCCGAGATGATGGACTGGCGAAAAATTCGCTACATGCCCGTCGAGAACAAAGAAGGACAATTGGTTGGATTAATCACTTCTCGTGCGCTCATTCGATATTATGCTCGCAAGAGCGACAAAAGACAAGACCAGAGTAGCAATATCGTGAAAGACATTATGATCGAAAATCCGATCACCGTTACTTCGGAAGTGAGTATTACGGATGCGTTGGAACTGATGCGCAGCAATAAAATCGGTTGTCTACCCGTCGTGGAAGATCAAGAACTCATCGGCGTTATTACCGAAATGGATTTCTTGCGGGTTTCTGTGCGATTGATGGAGCGTTTGGAGCGATAGCAAGGGCATTTTGTTGATCTGTTTAAGTTGCTGGTTTGTTTAAGAGATAGACCTGTCGAAATTCAATTGATTGACATAGGGTTTGACTGTGAACGAATCGATGTTAGACGTGTACGAAGTTTTGAGCAACACTCGGTTAAGTCTTAGTAAAGCTCCCGAGATCGCGCAACAAGTATGCCCGAAGGGTTTTTATGGACGGAAATTACTGAGCATACTTGTTGCTCAATTTGCGGATATTGACCTGAACTGTATCTGAGTTAAATATCAAGAAAAATGAGATTTGCACAGTCGCTATTGGCATTATAAATGAATCAACAGCATAAACAAAAAGGCTTTGAGCAACTGTCTCGTTGCTTACAGTTGATCTGGAAGTATTGGCAACCCTTTAATATTTACGCACGCTTGGCACGCTCCCACATAACAGATTGGCTACCAGACAAATATCGCAGCAGCCCACGAAATACTGCATAGTTCATCACACAGAAGTAGTAAGGCACGAAAAAAGCTTTCAGCTTGATTTTTCTTTTCTCCAACAACAATCCAATGACGGCTAGTAGGTAGAAAAATAACTGTCCCACTAATACGATTTGGTAGAATAGACCTCCTTGTGAAGCCAAAAGGAGGCTACAAACGAAAAGTACGACCAGAGCAAGCGGTGCTAGTGTCCATCGCAAAACTCGGTGCGAGATATACTGAAAACTCAGAAAGCCATATTTAAAAATATTGAGTAAATCTGCCAAGCGGACAACGGATTGAAAACCGCCTGCTGCAATGCGTATTTTGCGCTTCAATTCTTCCCCAACCGAAGCAGAGGCGGTTTCTACGGCGTAGGCTTCGGGTTCGTAAGCTACTTTGTAGCCTTTAGACGCAATACGCATCGTCATGTAAAAGTCTTCTACGATAGAATCTTGCGGCGGCTCTTCGTAGAGCTTCGTTCTGATGGAAAACAACTCGCCCGCTGCTCCTACCACGGAATTCACTTCCGAATCCCATTTTTTGAGTGTCGATTCGTACTTCCAATATATGCCCTCTCCTGCGCTGCTAGCTTCTTCCTTTTGTTCAAGTTGGATGCGCTTCTCACCTGCCACCGCACCTACCTTTGGATTTTTGTAGTGCTTCACAATGTTCGTGATCGCGTCTTCATTCACATCAGTATTAGCATCTGAAAAAATAACGATTGGTGTATCTACTTGTGGCATTACTCGATTGACAGCGGCAATTTTGCCTTTTCTAGCCGATTCGTGGAAAAGTTTCAAGGAGACATCAGCAGGAATAGGATAGTTTTTAATGCGCTCGGGCGTATCATCACTAGAACCGTCTGTGACAAAATAGTACTGAATCAGGTGCTTGGGATAATTGAAATTAAGTGAGTTGGCTATTTTCTGTTCTATGTAGGATTTTTCGTTGTAGGCTGCTACTAAAAATGTGACTTTCGGTTTTTTTTCATCGTCACCATATCGTGTTTTTTTTAAATTATTTTTCTTACTGCTAATATTATTTTTTAAACTTTTCAGCATAAAAAGAAGAACACCGTATCCTAGATAGGTGTACAGTATAATAAATAAACTTACCCAAAATATGATAGGTAGCACCATTTTACTTGAATTCTAGATTTCACTGCAATTTATGGAAGGAACATATTTCGCGCAAAACTAATATTATTTTTATCATAGAAAAGTGAAAGCTATGGTTTGGGCGCAGATGACACTAGTAAGAAAAACAAGGATGCGCTCAAATTTAGCTATAAAAAGGTTGTCACGGGAACTATCTACAATATATTTTAATTTTAACAATATGTGAGAAACATTTTTGTGAGAAAAACGAATAAGTAGCTATTGAGATCGCGCAACAAGTATGCCCTAATTTTTTTTTTGAGAATAACTGAGAATTTGTGTTTCTGCCCTAGAAGGCTTGCCGAACATATTTTCTGAGTGATTCGCTGGTATATACTAGCTACCTGCATAAAGCTGGGCAAAATTATAGGAAAGTAAATAGTTGATTATCAAGCTTGTCCAACTTTACGAGGTGAGTCCATTTACTTGAAATATGTCCGAGTGAAATGTTAAGAGAAATGAGGCTTTGTACCTCCTTATCAGATATTAGAAAAATATGCAATAAGTGTTAATCTTTGAATGGGATTTTTTTTTTCATGTAAAATTCATCATCTTTACTGTGGATTTTAACAATCTTCCATTCAATAAAACGCTACGCCTGTTTAAATATCTGAGTTTTCAATAAGTACTTCTTCTGCTGGATTGATTTTTAATCTAACCAAACATGAATTCAAAACAATCGCTACTAATCGTAGAGGAAGACAAAGGGTTCAGAAATTTTCTAGTCCAACTTTTTCATAAAGAATACGCGATTAAAGCTGCTGAAAATGCGATCAAAGCATTACAGTGCTTACATCAAGGAAATCTACCGCAATTGCTGATCATTGATCTAAGCCTGCCAGATATTTCTGGTGCAGAGCTAGTTCATCAGATCAAAACAAATGGTATCACTCGGGATATTCCGATCATTGTGCTTTGCAAAGAATCGCACGAAGAACAAGGTCGTACTATTGCTGAGTATGCACAGAAACTAATAATAAAACCTTTTGACCCAGAAGAGCTAAAGGCGGAAGTACAGAGGGTGCTATCGTTTTAAAATTTAGTTTCGATGATTCTACCCTGAAGTCAAGGTATGTTTCATAGTCAAGCGTTATACAATTAGGATGTAGAAAGAATGGTTTTCCTAGAAAAGTACTCAATTGCTATCCTACCTGCTATTTCACGATCCTATGGTTGAGTACCTTGCGAACATGCGTAATGAGCAAAGCAAACTTCTTTTTCAAATAACATTAGGTCAGAAAAACTATAAACCAGTCGTCCTTTACTCATTGTCGTACACTTCTAAGCAGAACCTATTAACAAGTTAAAATCACACATCCCGACATGAAGCAAGTTTTACAAGACCTGACTAGGCTTAAGCCTACCGTTGTACTTTATTTGGGAAATAAGGATAAGCTAAAAGCTGTTTCTGTAAAAAGTACCGAAGGAAAAGCAGGACTGCGACTGCTGCAAATGCGTGACGCCATGAAGGTTTACGAGTGGTTGGATTATCACGTAGGCACATCGTCTGTTGGTGGTCAAGACTATGCCATCATTTTCGATAATGATTACCTAGCCACCGAGGCTACCGACTTTTTATCGCGTCTGCAATCCAATCCTAAGCTGCAATCTATGCCGTTGTTTGTCCATGTTGACGAATATGATGAGGTAGATAAAGAAGACTTGCTGAAACTGGGCATAGATGATTGTATCAAGACGCCCTTAGATTGGCAGAATGTAGAGCAAAAAATTGACTTTTGGCTACGATACAAGTCCGACATTAAGCAGGCGAATCCATCAAATGCGGAAGGTGCGTGTTCTACCCCTAAGCCAGTCATCGCTCCGCTTAAAAGGGCATTTGATCTAGTGATCGCAACTACGCTCTTGATCTTGCTCAGTCCTATTTTATTAGCCATCTCCATACTCATAAAAATAGATTCAAAAGGACCTGTATTCTACAAATCGAAGCGCGTTGGTGCGGGCTATCAAATTTTCGATTTCTGGAAGTTTCGTTCTATGTATCAAGATGCAGACGAACGCCTAGAGAAACTTTTGCACCTCAACCAATATGTGGGAGAAGACTGCAACAACTGTTTCATCAAGATCAAAAATGACCCGCGTATCACTAGCATTGGCAGGTTTATTAGAAAGACTAGCTTGGATGAATTACCACAGCTTTTCAACGTCCTACGCGGAGAAATGTCGCTAGTAGGCAACCGTCCTTTACCACCCTACGAAGCAATTATGATGGTAGATAATTATAAAGCTTCCCGATTTTTGGCACCCGCTGGACTGACTGGACTTTGGCAGGTATCTAAAAGAGGAAAAAGCGATATGTCGACCGAAGAACGCATTGATCTGGATGTGACTTACGCGAAAAATCATTCTTTTCTCTATGATATGAAGCTCTTGCTAAAAACCTTACCCGCCATGATACAGGAGGAAGATGTTTGAGTTTTTGTTTTTTAGGCTTGTAGGTGAAAGTTTTTGAGTAGTACTTGAAATAAATTCTAGTGAAGCTCATGAGATCGCGCAACAAGTATGCCCAAGGAGTTTTTATGGACGGAAACACAAATTTCAACTATTTTTCTCCAAAAAATAAATTGAAATTTGTGTTTCCGTCCGAAGAGATTTACCAAGCATACTTGTTGAGCGATTTTCTGGCATTGGCTCAATAATCAGTCAAGAAATAGGAGAATTTGGACATCTTTAAATACTAATGCTAGATGAGTAAATGAACCCATGAAAACTAATTTCATCTCTGCCCAAAACACCTTAAAAAATAATTTCTTTCATATTCCCTATCAATTCCTATACCTTTGCGTTTCTTTCGATCAAAGCAAAAAGAGAATGGGAAAAAAGAAAAAATTCTATGTCGTTTGGCAGGGCAACCAACCAGGCATCTACGATACTTGGACTGACTGTCAGCTACAAATCAAGGGCTTTCCGAACGCAAAATACAAATCCTTTCCTTCTTTAGCAGAAGCACAAGCAGCTTTTGGTGGTGACTACGAAAGTGCCATCGACCGCAAGCAACCTAAGTCCAAAGTGGTCAGCGAGGCAGCTAAGGCTGACATCGTTTGGAAGAGTATCTCAGTCGATGCTGCTTGTAGTGGTAATCCAGGAGTCATGGAATATCAAGGGGTTGATACCGCTACTGGTTTCCAATTCTTCTATCAAAAGTTCTCTTTAGGCACGAATAATATCGGCGAATTTCTAGCCATTGTACACTGCCTCGCCATGCAACAAAAACAGGGCACTTCGCTCCCCATCTATTCGGATTCTAAGATTGCCATGGGTTGGGTCAAAAAGGCAAAGGTTAACACCAAGCTGGCTCGTAATAATCGAACTAAATTGCTCTACGATCTCATTGAAAGAGGCGAAAAATGGCTGAAAGACAATGATTTCAGAGTTCCGATCCTTAAATGGGAAACTAAAAACTGGGGTGAAATACCCGCTGACTTTGGTAGAAAATAAACGCTACGCCGCAGCATACCTTATTAAAACGTCTTTTCAGCGCAACATTTTAGGCTTATTATTGATTTACTTGTTCGAGTAAACCAAACTAAATTTTACGTAAATTGGAATCGTAAAGATTTACTTTTTTCCAAAATAAAATTTTCACTTTCTTTGCGCTCCAATTTAAGCGCCTGCCTGAAGCAAGCGCTAAATCAAAACTATTTATCTGGAACACTCATCTGAATTTACGTACAAGAAACAATTTCTATTTTTAACTAAATCAAATTTAATATGAAGTTTGCTCTCATCAGGTTGAGCCTGCTATGCGGCTTACTCCTTTCCTTTGGCGCAGCAATTGCCCAATTCAACGTCAATGGTACAATTACGGATACAAATAATGAGCCGTTAATTGGCGCTACGGTAGTAGTGAAAGGTAGTGTACTTGGTACCGTCACCGATTTTAATGGTAATTTTTCTATTAATGTTCCTGGCTCGGAAGGAACGCTCCTCGTTTCCTACACAGGATTTAGCTCCCAAGAAGTAACGGTCTCCGCTTCCGATAACACCGTCAATTTAGCACTGAGCGAAGATGTTGCCAACCTAGAAGAAGTTGTCGTAACTGGCTTAGCTTCCAACATCAAACGTTCTAATCTAGCCAACGCCGTCTCCACGGTCAGCAGTGAAGAATTGACGGGTGTGACAACTCAGCAAACGGTGGATGGCGCACTTTACGGTAAGCTAACAGGGGTGAATATTGTGCAATCGAACGGTGCGCCAGGTGGTGGTATCGCCTTGCGTCTGCGCGGTATTTCTTCTTTGACGGGTAACAACCAACCACTTTTCATCATTGATGGTGTCTATATTTCCAATGCAGAAATTCCGAGTGGTTCGCGTTTCGCTTCGGGTGCTAATTCAGGTAGCGAAGAAGGTTCTTCCAACCGTATTGCCGATATTAATCCAGAAGACATTGAAAGCATTGAGGTATTGAAAGGCGCTTCTGCGGCAGCTATCTATGGTACGCGTGCCAATGCGGGTGTAGTTATCATTACTACTAAAAAAGGAAAAGCAGGTAAAACGAAAGTGAGCTTAGAGCAAGACCTTGGTTTTAATACAATTTTGAATAAGGTAGGGCGTCGTCAGTACACCGCCGCCGAGGTAGAAGAAGCGTTTGGTGCAGATGAACGTGCCAAATTCGAGGCAGCCCAAGCAGCAGGAGAAATTTTTGATTACGAAGAAGAAATCTACGGAGAAAATGGCTTCATCACCGATACAAGGATTTCACTTTCTGGTGGTACGGATAAAACGCAGTTCTACATCAATGGTAGCAATCGTGATGAAGATGGTATCATCAAAAATACGGGTTTTAAACGTCGTTCGATTCGACTAAACTTAAACCATAAAATTACAGACAATTTAAAGATTTCTACTTCTACGAACTACGTCAATAGCCAAGCAGCGCGTTCTTTCACCGGTAACGAAAACGAAGGTGGCTTGAGTTATGGCTATAATCTAGCTTTCACAAGAGATTGGAATAATCTTTTCCCGAACGAAGATGGCGTATATCCATTGAATCCAACTGCATCAGGTAATCCAATTTTTGTAAGGGATCAAGCCAGAAATGATGAAACTAACAATCGCTTGATTCAAGGTTTGAACGCAGATTGGACGGTTTTCCAAAACGATAACTTAATCTTCAAGTTTGTTGGAAACGCAGGTGCAGATTTCTTCCTCAACGAGACTTCGGTTTACGTACCTGAAACACACCAAGCGCAAGTCGGGCAGGACAATGGTTTTGTAGGTGAAGGTAGAAATAAATTTTTCAACTTGAATTATCAAGCTTTTGCCGTATTGGATGCTTACACCAATGGTGGTCTGAATTTGAACACACAAGTAGGGGTTTCTTATTTGAACTTTGATAGAGATTTTATTTTCAATCAAACGACGCAGTTGATTCCATTGCAAGCTAACCTTTCGCAAGGTGGTGCGCAATTGATTGATCAGACCGTTGAAAATGACGAGGAGTTTGGCTTTATCATTCAAGAGCAAGCGAACTGGGATGATAAAATCATCGCTTCACTCGGTGTCCGATTCGACAAATCAAGCTTGAATGGTGACCCGAATCAATTCTATGCTTTCCCAAAGGCTTCCTTAGCCATTAACATTGCTAATTTTGATTTCTTCAATTCTGGTTTCATCAATAACCTAAAACTTCGTGGTGCTTATGGCGAAACGGGAAACAGTGCTGACTTTGGCTCATTGTTTACACTGCTTAACGTGACTAGCGTAGGTGGACAGGCAGGTTTCACCAACTCCACGGCACAAGGTAGAGCGGATTTAGAACCTGAAACTTCTGCGGAATTAGAGTTTGGTATAGATGTTTCTGCTTTGGATAATCGCATTGGCTTAGAAGTATCTTATTATAATCGAGAAGTCAGAGACTTACTCTACCAGCGTTCGCTACCTTCTTCTTCTGGTTTCTCCAACGAAATTCGTAATGATTTCGATCTAGTCAATCAAGGACTTGAAGTAGCCTTGAATTTGAGTCCAGTTCGTAGTGAAAATTTGAATTGGGATGCGACTTTCAATTTCTGGTTGAATCGTTCGGAAGTCACTCGCTTGGGTGTACCTGGCTTCGTGCCTCCTGGTGTAGCCTTTGGTTTAGGACTTGGTACGTTCTTCATCGAAGAAGGCGCAACTATTACGAGTCTTTGGAACAATGGCGAAACTGGACCAGTTGTAAATGGCGATGTAGAGCCTGATTTCCAACTATCCTGGTTCAACGAAATGAGAATTTTCAACAATATTAGCTTCAACTTCCTATGGCACTTGAAGCAGGGTGGTGATGTACTGAATCTATCTAGACTCTTGACGAATATCGGTGGACAAACACCTGCCGAGTTTGACGATTTAGAAGGTTTTATAGAAGATGCTAGCTATTTGCGTCTGCGTGAGATCGGACTCTACTATACCGTGCCACAAATTGGTAGCTTTGCTGGTCGTTTGAAGTTAGGAGTATCGGGTAGAAACCTTCTGACTTTCACTGACTACAGCAGTTACGATCCAGAAACATCAACTAAGGGTGGAACGGGACTTTCTACTGGCATTGAGGTGACACCGTTCCCTAGTTCCAGACAAGCCTATTTCCATATTGCGCTAGATTTCTAGTATACCATCAAACTGCTAGACGTTTTTTTGACATATCCATACCCATACGGGCAAGCTGGACAAGTTAATCACATGGCTCTAAAGTGCAAGTTCAAGTGTCAAGTGCAAGTTCAAAGAGCGACAAGGTCAAAAACTTTGTTTTTTTGCAAACTTTCACAAGTACGTGGTACATGGAAATAAGCATCTTAGTGGTTTATATCATCCTAACGTCTAGTAATGTGAAGAAAATTTTCATTCGGATGCTAAACATTTAGTTTTTAAGGATTTGGCATCCTACTGTTTAGATTTCGGGCTTCTGCTATTAGTCGAAGTCTACTAATTAATAAAATATGAAAAACATAAAATATATAATATACAGCTTGATGCTGATGCTCAGCTTCACGGCTTGTGAAATTGACGAAGCGGTGAATCCCAACGGGCCTAGCCTTAACTCCATCAATAGCGATGCTTCTATTGCAGAACTCAATCTATTAGCTTCGGGTATCGAAGCTACGATTCGCAATGGGTTCAGCACTTATGTCACTGCGACGGGTACAATAGCTCGTGAGTTGTATAGATTTGATGCTGATCCTCGTAACACGGAGGATTTGTTGGGCAAAGAAGATTTGACGATCGACAACAATACTTTCTATTTGACGAGTCCTTATAATAACGCTTATCGTGCGATTAAGACTTGCAATCTGCTACTGGATGCAATAGATGGTACAAAAGCGATAGATGGTAATCAGGCAGACGGCTATCGTGGCTATGCGAACACGATGAAAGCCTTAATGTACTCTCGCGTCATCAATATGCTAAATGATAATGGTTTACGCTTCGAGGTTAGCGATCCTGAAAATCTGGGTCCTTTCATCAGCAAGCAAGCTGCCTTCGATGCCATTCTAGCATTGTTGGACGAAGCCAATACCCAATTAAATGGGGCTAGTTTTGCCTTCCAGTTATCTACTGGTTTCACGGGTTTTGATACCCCTGCTACCTTTGCGACGTTTAACCGAGCTTTGGCAGCTAGAGTAGCTACGCAGGGCGAGCAATATAGCCAAGCACTGTCTTTGGTGAATAGCTCTTTTCTTAATCTTGATGGTGATTTGGCAACAGGTCCTGAGCATTTATTCAGCACCAATCCGAATGATTTCCTAAATCCATTATTCAAGACACCTGGTCAGAATGGGGATCAAATCGTCGTTCACAATGATTTATTAGCGGATGCCGAAGCAGGGGACTCGCGATTGAGTAAATTCAGAGTAAGAGTAGAAGCTACTAGTCAGGATGGTCTAAATGGTACGCACGAAACTGCCTTGTTTCCAAATTCTACTGCACCAATTGACATCATCAGAAACGAAGAACTCGTTCTGATTTATGCAGAAGCTTCTATCCAAACGGGCGCACTTGGAGAAGCTGTGCGCGCTTTGAATATCATTAGATCATCGGCTGGATTACCTAATTATTCGGGTGCAGAGACTAATGATGCGCTTATTGATGAATTGCTGGTGCAAAGACGCTATTCGCTTTGGGGCGAAGGACACCGTATGGTCGATTTACGCCGTTATGGTCGCTTGACTGCTGAATTTGTACCTATTGATCGGGAGGGCGATGATGTTTTCATGCAGTTTCCAATTCCTTTGACGGAAAATCAGTAAAGATTAGTCAACTGATTGCAGTTTGTTTCTTATTGAGGCAATAACTAAATCAGAAAGAGCCAGTCATTTTTGTAAATGACTGGCTCTTCTTATTTATACCGCAAACGGGATATATCTGTGCAAATGAATGTATCTGTTTATCTGTTTAAATTGTTGATTTGTTGAACTGCAATACGTTGATTCTAAAAATATTAAACGAATAAACAGTTCAACAAATTAGACTACTGGATATTTTAGATTACAAAATAGTAGCGTACGAAGTCTTATTTTTCTTAGCATCTTACTCGGAAACAGTCTGAGTCAATGCAAGATAATTGAGCAACAAGTATGCTCGGTAGATCTCTTCGGACGGAAACACAAGTTCTCAGTTATTTTTCCTGAGAAAATAACTGAGAACTTGTGTTTCCGTCCACAAAACACGTTTGGGCATACTTGTTACGCGATCTCAAAAACGCTACTAGGGTTTATTCCAAGCACTACTCAAA
>JBCDKV010000043.1:0-13775 GCA_038746215.1 Bacteroidota bacterium
TCCAATGCTTGTTCAACGTAAGCTAATCCGTGTGCTAAGCTTTGTTCAAAAAGGCTTTTGTCGCTTAAATCTTCAAAAAGTCGGTCTTGTGTATTCATTGTTACTTTTTTGATTAGTTTCAGGCATATGGAATCCTGCTCCTAACAAGCTTTAACAGGAACAGGATTGAACTGTAAATCAGTAGTTTACGGTTCTGGCGAAGAAAATAATAGTGACTTTATAGAGATGAACGAGCGATCCTTTAGGTAAATATTCAGTGAATATTTAAGCGAGAGAACCGCTTCGCGGATGGGTTAGCAGCGATTATTTTCAAAGTCAGGTTCGGCAGATACTGGTTTACAGGAAGATAATGCTTCTAACATGCTCTTAATCACCCTAAATCTACTTCAGCCACTCAATACGTAGCACATTTTTTGTTTCTGCGCTCAACTTATACCGCTCGTCCAAGCGATAGTCAACGACCCAGCAGATTTGTTCACCCGACAGGAGTAGCCAAACTTCTGCTTTGGCGAAGCGATTCAGTTTCAAATCAGAAAAATAGTCTTGCAGTTTTTTGCTTTTTCCTTGCATACCGATGGGCTGAAAACGGTCGCCTGGCTGCCAATGCCTTAGTTGGAGTGGAAATTGTAGCTGATCATAATCTAAATAGGCAATATTTTTGGCATGGATGAACTCTTGCGGTGGTGTGTCGAGCAATTCAAATTTCAGTACGTGGGACTCAAAAGAAAAGTGTGAAATAAAGGTTTCGATTTGATAGGTAGCTTGCGTCGGGGCTACTAATGCTTGTATAACTAGTCGTTCTCGATCTAATACGGCTCGATGCGAGGCACTATAAAATTGGCTACCCGTGCTGCTGTCGAGTATTTGCTGAATCTGATCCGAATGGAAGCCAAAATCTTTTAATAGTTCGTACAAAATCGTGTTAGGAGCAGGGTAGGAGTGGAGCAAAGCGAGATCAATTTCGCTGCCTTGGTTCGTTGTTTTCAGGAGTTGCGATTTAAAATATGCAATGCTCCAATTGAAAATTGCCTCTACTTCGTTGAGATAGTCAATGGTTTCTCCTGCCTTTTGCTCGAAACTGGGATAAAGTTCGCGAAAGACGGGTACAATTTGATGTCTAATTTTGTTTCGGCTGTACTTGTCCGTGTCATTAGAAGCATCGTGTTGCCATGGAATATGTTGCTGAATCAGATAGGTCTCGATCTCCGTTTTGGTGGCAAATAGCATCGGATGCAGCAGTTTTTCTGATTTGGGTTGTATGCCGTGCAAAGCTCGAATACCGCCACCTCGACCCAAATTGAACAGCAAGGTTTCTATGGAATCGCTAAGATGATGTGCCGTCGCAATGTAGTCGTAGTCGTGGGTTTGGCGAGTAGCTTCCAACCATTCGTAGCGCAAATCTCTAGCAACTTCTTGTATCGACTGCTTGCGTTCCGCAGCGATGCTTTGGGTTGGAAATGTGGTGTGGTAGAAGGGTACTTGAAGTTGTGTTGCCAATTGGCGGGTGAAGTCTTCTTCTGCTTCCGAAGCCGCTCCACGGAGGGTGTAGTTGCAGTGTGCAATACCAAAACGATAGGGACTAGCCGCAAACAAATGACACAGCAATACAGAATCCATACCGCCGCTCACCGACAGTAGCACGCGATCAGTAGGGGAGAGGAGTTGCTTTTTTTCGATATAAGCGAGGAAGCGACGAAGCATCAAAGTTCTGTGATTTTTACATTTTTCCACTGTACTTGTATACCGCCGCCGTCGTGGATTTGGAGGGCAATTTGTCCCGTTGCTGCTCCGATTTTTTCGTCTTCCAAATTAATCATTTCCACGCCATTGAGCCAAGTCGTGACCCGATCACCGACGACGCGAACACGCATTTTATTCCATTCGCCCATGTTCAGCACATCGTCCAGTTTTTTGGGTGGTTTGATGAGCCAACCCCTGCCGTAGGATTCGTAGATGCCGCCTGTATCATTGCCCGTTGGTGCGACTTCGGCTTGCCAGCCCGTGATCTTTGTGCCTTCAATGGAAGAGCGAAAAAATACACCGCTGTTGCCATTGGCGGTTTGTTTAAATTCTAGCGTCAAGTCAAAATCCTTGAATGTCTTTTCTGTGCCTAAATAGCCGTACTGCTCATCTTTGCCGCTTTCGCAATATAAAATGCCAGCTTTGACGTACCATTTTTCTGTGCCGTAGACTTTCCAACCTGCTAAATTTTTGCCATTGAAAAGACTGGTGACTTGGCTTTCTTTTTCGGTGGCTGCTTGTACAAGTTGCAGAAATTCTCCTAGTTTAGAAGGCTCTAACCAACGGGTCACTACGACCATATCTTTTTCCTCATCCACGACGATAAAATTACCACCGAAACCCGCTGCGTAGTAAATATTTTCGGAAACCCCTTCCATATAGCGTCGATCCTCTTTTTCATTGCGCCACCACATATAGCCGTAGCTAGGATTGGCAGCGGAAGGCTGTTGCACCATATCCACCCAATCTTCGGATAAGATTTGTTCTCCTTGCCATTTGCCTTTATTCAGGAACAATAAGCCAAATCGAGCGTGATCTAAGGTGTTGATGAAGACACCACCACCCGAATGTCCACCGCCGCTCACGGATTGCATCATCACGCCATCCACATTCGTAAAGGAATGCTTGTAGCCGTACCAACGCCAAGTGGAGGATGCTCCAATTCTATCCATTAGCTGTTCTTTCAGCACTTGTGGCAATGGTTTGCGCCAAACTTGTAATAAGCTGTAAGCCAGCACATTGACACGGACATCGTTATACTCAAAAACTGAACCTGGCTCGTTCAAACTCCGCATTTTCCAATCGTCCACATCGCCTTCCCGTGGTGGACGATCTGCCCAATCTTTGACCCCAAACAATTCACCCGACCAATCCGAAGACTGCGTCAGCAAATGATCCCAAGTGATTTTTCGGTTGTGTTCGCCGCGAAAAGTATCATCCCAAACGTAGTCGCCCACCCGATCTTGCACATCTTCGATCAAGCCCTGATCTATTGCCAAACCAGCTACCGTAGAGAGATAGCTTTTGGTGACGCTAAAGGTCATATCCACGCGTTCCACGTCGCCCCATTGCGCAACGATATAGCCGTTTTTTAGAATCACGCCTGCTGGTCCACCTCGCTTTTTGGTCTGACCTAGGATTTCGTGATAGGGTTCTCTTGCAAAACCTTTCAGGATGGCGATACGCAAATCACGCGAACCCGAATATTCGTTGTTTTCCGCAAAGTTCACTGCTCTTTGCAGTCCTTGAGCATCCAAATTCATTTCTGTCGGACTGCGATGTTGCCAACGATGACGATCGGGAAAATAGGTCGATTGAGCAAATAAAGAAGAAGTGGTCAATAGTAGCAGGAGGGAAAGTAAAATGCTATCTTTCATATTGTTTTGCTGTGTTTGGCACAAAATTAATGATTTCATTGTAGACTACTGGACATTAGGGTAAAATAAACCACTAAGGTACTAAGGAAACTAAAATAGATTACTGAAAATCAGGTTATAATAGCTATGTGTTTCTATATGACTATGTGTTAAAAATTCAAAATATCCAGTAGTGTAATTTCATTGGAAACAAGTAGTGTTTTGCTATTACACTTAAGGCAATCGCAAGAAATTTTTTTCTGTTTATGATGTTGATATGTTTATTCGTTTAATTGATTGTAATCAATCATAGAATAAACATCGAGGAAATCTGTGCAATAAACAGATCAACAATTCAACGAATAAACAAAGTCTCGCTTTCTTGCGATTGCCATACTATTACACGCCAAACAAGCTCTGATTTTTTTATGCTTATCGGTGTTTCGATCAATCAAGATCGTTTGAGTCGCATTTCTAAAAAAAAATATTGTTAAATATATTATCACTGCTCAATACTGGTTTTCGTAATCATCAAGTACTTTTTCTTATTTTTGCTCTAAATAGAAAACACCCAGTTGTAATGAAAAATGAAACACTCGATGTCCTAATCGTAGAAGACCAAATGATTATCGCTACCGATCTCGCCATGCACCTCGAAAGCATTGGTTTTAGAGTAGCAGCTATTGTCACTTCGGGGGAAAATGCTATTGCGACTATTAGAGCGCAAGATTTGGATATTGTGATTATGGATGTCCGTTTAGAAGGCACATTGTCGGGCATAGAAACCGTGAAAGTGATTCAGCAAATAAAGGAAGTTGCCGTAGTATTCGTGACGGCCAACTCCGATGATGCTACTTTTAATGAAGCAAAAGAGACCCAACCTTTTGCCTTTATTTCCAAGCCTTTCAACAAGAAAGAAATCACAAGGACACTCACGTTGCTGCGTGAACGATTGCTCCGTGAGTTCGCTCAATCTAATGGGGCTAGTACAAACGGAAACGCCATTTTAGAAGATCGAATTTTCCTGAAAACACAGGAAAAAATGGTGCGGCTTTTTCTAAATGAAATCTATTACATCCAAGCAGAGCGCGCCTATTGTAACATTTACACCAAGTCTAAGAAGCATACCTTAGCGATGTCCATGAAAGAGTTGATGGAGCAAATAGAATTGCCGCATCTGCAGCGGATTCATCGCTCTCACATTGTCAATATTCAGCATGTAGACGCCATTTCGGATCGGGAAGTGGAGGTGAATGGGGAAAAATTGGCGATCAGCAAAACTTATCAGGAAGCCTTTTTTAAGAATTTTAAGCTACTGAAATAATCGAATGAGTGTGATGATGCGTAGAAAGCTAGGATTATTGGGCTTGATTCTTTGTAGTGTAGTGCTGTGTTTGCAAGCACAGTCCACGGATTCTTTGATTCGATATTGGAACGAGAGCATCAATGAAGTAAGAGCTACTTCCGAAGCCGATGTTGCTGCTGCTTTTATTGATGAGGCGATCCAATCTACACTTAATGATACCGTTGTAGGGCATCTTCATTTGGTTAGCGTTGATCTTGTCTATGACGATCCAAATTTATATGAGGACGCCCTACTTTCAGCAAGTAAAGCCATCAATGTTTTTGAAAGCTTGAATGACAAGGAGAAAATAGTGGAGGCACTTACTTTAAGAATGTCTTTATTCTATCACTTCGAACAATTTGATTCTGCTACTTTCTATCTGAATCAAATAGAGCAACTTTGTCATCAACAGAATGACACAACAGGTGTAGCGGCTGTTGAACGCAAGCGTGGAGCAATTTTTAACGCCCAATATGATTATGCAAATGCTCAAATATACTATTATAAAGCATTGCGATTGTATGAAACAGTTGGTGATAAAAATGGCATTTTCACCTGTTTGTACAATTTGGGAGATTTGACTTATTTCTGCTGTCAAAACTATGAAGAAGCAAAAAATTACTACGAAAAAGCCCTCAAGGTATATCCAAACATAAGCAATATTCCAGGTATTCTATCCACGCGAATTTTAAATCAACTAGGGAAAATAGCGGAGGTGAGTGTACCAATAGATTTGGAAGCAGGACTACAATATCACTATCAAGCATTAGAAATATTAGAGGAAAAGCAAAAGCTAGCTGTACCAAAACGTTTGCATGGCGATATCGCTTCTACCTACCGATTGATTGCGGATAATTTGATGTTTCAAAAGAACTACAAGAAGGCTTTAGAAGTATTTGAGTTTGCCTGTCAAGCATATGTAGAACCCGAAAGTGATCAATACTTTTCTTTTTTAATAGCGATTGGAGAAGCGAAAGCTAAATTAAGGCGATACGAAGAAGCTATTCAGGATGCTGAAAAAGGTAGGGCAGTATTCATAGCTCAGCACGATATTTTCTATATATGGTATGCAAATAAAGTGCTATCGGATATATACGAGCAAAAAGGCGATTACGAAACAGCACTTTTTTATTACAAAACCTACAAAAGTTATAGTGATTCTCTACTAGATGGAGAAAAGATAAGCTCCATGCGGGTAGTCGAGCTGAATTACACCTATGAAAAACAGCGAGCATTAGACAGTTTGGAAGCGCGAAATGAGCAACTTGCCTTAGCCAATGAATTGGGGCAGTACAAAAGCTCTAGAAATTATTTGGGTATCATCCTAGTCTTGGTATTGTTTGGAGCAGGCGTGATCTATTGGCTGTATTACAAAAGAAATCAAGCTAATCTTCAACTCCAAAACACCAATCAAGCCTTGCAAGAACAAACCGAAATCATTGCTCAACAAAATGTAGATTTAGCCACTAAGAATCAAGAAAATGAAGTCCTACTCAAAGAAATTCACCATCGAGTCAAAAACAATTTGCAAACCATATCAAGTCTGCTTTCCATGCAATCGGCTACGCTGACCGAAGAGAAAGCCCAAGTGGCCATCATGCAGAGCCAAAGTCGGGTGCAGTCCATTGCCTTGATTCATCAAAAATTGTATCAACGAGATCAATTAATGGGCATTGAGATCAAAAGCTATTTAGACACGCTCATTCAAAATCTACACAATATTTTTACCATTGATTCGCAGCGTATTGTCTTTCATTTTTCGGGTGAAAATCTAATTTTCCATTTGGATGCTGCCCTTCCTATTGCCTTGATTATCAACGAGCTGCTCACCAATTCCTTCAAGTATGCTTTCCCCAATGAAGCAAGAGGCAATGTCTATCTTGATTTGCAGCAGATCGACAAGACTATCCTGATTCAATATTCTGATGATGGGATTGGCATTGCAAAAAGTAAAAATACGAAAGGTTTTGGTACGCGTTTAGTGAATTTGCTTTGCATGCAATTGAATGGGACGATTGAAAGATTGAAGACCGAAAAAGGAGTGGCGTATCAGTTGGAAGTGAAGAAATATCGTTTGGTAACTTAGGGGATAGATCGTCTAACATTACTGTATAAAACACAAATTTGAAACACTAAGTACACTTAGAAACACTAAGAAAAGCAGCTAGTGTAGCTATGTAATCTGCTTCTCTTGTAATCTAAAATATCCAGTAGTATGGATCATCTATCAAAAAGCATTTTAAGCTGCTAAAATAATCGAATACGATGCATAGAAAATTAGGATTATTGGGCTTGGTTCTTTGTAGTACAATGCTGTGTTTGCAAGCGCAGTCTACAGATTCTTTGATTCGATATTGGGAAGTGAGCATAGGAGAAGTTAGGGCAACTTCTTTGCCTGAAGTTTCTGAGCGGTTTATTGATAAAGCCATCCATTCCACATCGAATAAAGCTGTTCTAGGTGCTATTTATATGGCGAAAATCAACCTTGTCTATGATCATCCTGATTATTACGAAAAAGCCTTGTATGCAGCGGATAGTGCAGCCGAGATTTTTGAAGAGCTAGATGATAAGAAAGGAGTAGCAGAAGCTTATTTTTCGAGAGTAGCAGCAATGGTTAATTTTTTGGATTATGATTCTACTGATTTCTATTTGAGTAAAGTAGAACAGTATTGGCATGAATTGGATAACCGCAAAGGATTAGCGGATGTTGCACGCAAGCGTGGAACAATCTACTATTACCAATAAAATTATGTTGAATCTCAGGCGTATTATTATGAGGCACTACAACTATATGAAACTATTGGTAATAAGAACGGTATGGTGGAGTGCTTTTATGACCTAGCAGAGTTGTTATATAACTGTTGTCAAAACTACGAAGAAGCACAGAAGTACTATCAAAAAGCACTTGAACTATTTAATGAGATAGAAGGGTCTAGTATGCTGTTGGCTCTAACGTTAAATCGTCTTGGAAATATAGCAGAATACGGCACACAAAAGAATTTAAAAGAAGGATTAGACTATCACTACCAAGCGTTAGATATAATTGAAAAAAGGCAAGAAACAGCGGGAGCAAAATATTTTCAAGAATATGTTGCTGTTACTTATCGACTAATTGGCGAAAATCTAATGCTCCAAAAAAACTATAAAGAAGCTTTAAAAACCTTCCAATTGGCTTATCGGCTTTTTAAAGAAAAAGAAAGCTATCAGCGCTTTTACTGTTTAGTGGCGATCGGAGAAGCAAAAGCAGCACTTGGGCAATACGAAGAAGCTATTGAAGACATTACAAAAAGTAAAGTAGAATTTATCGCACAGCGTGATTTCACCAATCTAAGATATACCAATGAAGTCCTTTCAAAAATATACGCGCAAAAAGGTGATTATGAGAAGGCATTGACTCACTACAAAACGTACAAAAGCTACAATGATTCCATTTTGGATGAGGAAAAGGTGACTTCCATGCGGGTAACAGAGCTGAACTATACCTACGAAAAACAACGAGCATTGGACAGTTTGGAAGCGCGAAACGAACAACTTGCCTTAGCCAATGAATTAGGGCAATACAAAAGCTCTAGAAATTACTTGGGCATCATTTTAGCCTTAGTTTTATTTGGAGCAGGCGTGATTTATTGGCTGTATTACAAAAGGAATCAAGCCAATCGTCAACTCCAAACGACTAATCAAGCCTTACAAGAACAAACCGAAATTGTGGTTCAACAAAATGTAGATTTAGCAGCCAAAAATCAAGAAAACGAAGTCCTGCTCAAAGAGATTCATCATCGAGTCAAGAACAATTTGCAAACCATATCGAGTCTGCTTTCCATGCAATCGGCTACGCTGACCGAAGAAAAAGCCCAAGTAGCCATCATGCAGAGCCAAAGTCGGGTGCAGTCTATTGCCTTGATTCATCAAAAATTGTATCAACGAGACCAATTAATGGGCATCGAGATCAAAAGCTATTTAGACACGCTCATTCAGAATCTGCACAATATCTTTACGATTGATTCGCAACGTATCGTCTTTCATTTTTCGGGCAAAAATCTAATTTTTCACTTGGATGCTGCTCTTCCTATTGCTTTGATTATCAACGAACTGCTCACCAATTCCTTCAAATATGCTTTCCCAAATGAGGCAAGAGGCAATGTCTATCTTGATTTGCAGCAGATCGACAAGACTATCCTGATTCAATATTCTGATGATGGGATTGGCATTGCAAAAAGTAAAAATACGAAAGGTTTTGGTACGCGTTTAGTGAATTTGCTTTGTCTGCAATTGAATGGGACAATTGAAAGGTTGGAGACGGAAAAAGGGGTGGCGTATCGGTTGGAAGTGAAGAAATATCGTTTGGTGGAGTAGCGTTATTATCCCCTTTCCCATATCTCCACGCTCCAATCTTCCACATTCCGTTCTTCTTTGGAAAAACTAATGCCAACGAGTTGCACTTGCTTAGGGGAGTTCTTGTATGCTGCTGCATACGCTCGGTTTTTAATTTGTTCAATGGCATTTTTGATAGGCTCATTGAGCTTGAACTCCATCAAGTAAAGATAATCGTCTGTTTCGACGAGTAAATCCAAACGTCCTTTGTGCCTCGTGATTTCAGATTGGACGTGATAGCCCATAAAGGAAGTAACGAGATAAATGATGGTGTGAAAATAGCCTTCCCATACTTCGAATTCGGTGCGTTTGTCGTGCTTTTTTTTTGGTAATAAGTGATAAGAAATATCAGAAAACAGGACACTAAGTTGTTCCACAAAACGCCCAATTTCCCCTTCTTCAAGTGCTTCTTCCATTTTTAGGAGTGCATTGCTGACCAAAGAAGGATTTTTGTAAGTGAAGGCTTCTGTCAGATTGTGAATCATGGAAAGACGTACTTCCTCATTGGGATACCCTAGAAAATACTTGCTTCGGTTGCCTCTTGTTTCTTTTGCTTGAATGGTGAGATAGCCTGTTTGATAGAGCAAACCTATTGCATCAATGGCTTCAAGTGAAAATTTGTCAAAGAAAGTATTAGAAACAACGATCTTTTCTAATTCGCTTGGGAATATAGCTTGATTTCTGACGGATTTGACCAAAAAAGTAGGCGTACCTGTGGCAAACCAAAAGTTATTGAACTGATGGGCTTGGAAAAAACTAAGTAGCGAAAAAGGATTGTATAGCTTGATGTCAGGATCATAAGCATAGCCATTGTACCATGTTTTGATGCCTTCCAATAATTCTGTTCTGTCTTGTTTCAGCGTCTTTGCTGCATCATCTATGTGTGCTGAAAAATAGGCTAGTAATTCTTCTTGTGTAATCCCCAAGAGATCATCGCTCCAACGGTGGAGGCTCAAATCTGTTAAATTATTCAGGTCGGAGAAGAGACTCACTTTACTGAATTTGGAGACGCCTGTGATGAACAGAAAGCGTAGGTGTCCTTTTGCATCCAAGTCTTTTAAAGGCGAAAAGAAATCCTTCAAAACGTCTCGATTCTTCTCTGCTTTTTCTAAATCTGTTAGAAAGCTCGTAATCGGACTGTCGTATTCATCTACTAAAAGTACGATTGGTTTTCCTTTTTTAGCAATTTGCTTCACCAATGTATCAAGCTGTAAGGCAATATTTCCATTTGGCAATTCAATGCTATACTTTGTGGCATATTCATCCAATAAAAATGAAATACCACTTGCTAAATCTGTAGTGCTTCCTTTTCCTAATTTGGAAAAATTAAAATGCAAAACAGGATACGCCTCAAAATCATAATCGGTTTGCTCGTGGATATACAAGCCTTTGAATAACTCTTTTTCTCCTTCAAAAAGATGCTGAAACTTGGAGAGCAGCAAAGATTTACCAAAGCGGCGAGGGCGAGATAGGAAATACAAATTCCCATTCTCGATGATGTGGTGTATTTGCTTCGTCTTATCCACATAAACCAAGTCTTCTTCTCTGATCGCTCTAAAGTTCTGTCTGCCTGTTGGTAACTTCCTCATGGGGCAAAGATAGCGTATTTCATGCTGTTTTGCTAGCTACATAGTTTTCCAAGTCTTGACGCTACACGAACCTGCACGATACACTTTACACTCGTTGCCCAAAATCCTTTCGGAAACAAATCCCTACAACTCGGAAACAAATCCCGAAGGTTCGGAAATTTCGTTTGCCTCTGCTTACTGTGCTGCTTAGTTTTAGGCTTACAAACACGATACGATCATGAGCACACTAGCACGTATGAAACTAGTAGGTACTTTATTTCTACTAGGATTCTACCTTTCCATACAGGCACAAGATACGATATATGTCGCAAAAACGGGAAGCGACACCAACACAGGAGAAAGCTGGCCGCAAGCATTTATTACTATTCAAAAGGCACTTCAAGTCGCGGATTCATTGGATCAAATTTGGGTAGCACAAGGCACTTACTATCCTGACGAAGGTGGTGGGCAAATAGACAATGATCGCTCTGCTGCTTTCATCATGAAAAATGGCGTTGCACTTTATGGTGGTTTTGTCGGGAATGAACCTGATACATTCGATTTAGCAGATAGAGACATAGCACTACGGCAAACCATTCTCAGTGGGGATATAGAGCGCGATGGTCTCCTAGATGCGGAGAACAGCAACCATGTCATCTTCAATAATAACAATGGCTTAGACGGTACTGCTATATTGGATGGCTTTACAATTACAGCAGGGAATGCAGAAATAGCAGGTCCTTTTCCTGCTGTACTAGGTGGTGGAATGTATAATTCTTTTGTATCCCCGACGATTAGAAATTGTCGGTTTGAAGGCAATATAGCGCAACGAGGGGGTGGAATCTGTAATAATGATGCTTCTCCAACGATCATTAATTGTCAATTTGAAGATAATGATTCCGCTAGTGAAGGTGGCGGTATATTTAACTTGTCTGATTCTGATGCAGTGATCAGAGATTGTATTTTTTCAAACAATCGAGCTGATGCAAGAGGGGGTGGTTTGGAAAACCAAGGAGATGCCATCATCACCAACTGTCTTTTTGTAGGAAATAGTGCAGGATTGGGAGGAGCAGTCTCTAATTTTAATGGTTCGGCTACGTTCACTAATTGTACATTTGGAGCGAATGAATCAGACGATATAGGTGGCGCAATCGTGAATTTTGGAAATGCGACACCTGCAATACAAAATTGTATTATTTGGGACAATACTGCAGATGGACTTACAACAACAACCAGTGCGAGCATATTTAACGATATGGATTTTGGGACGCCTGTACCCGTTGTGAAAAGTTCTCTAGTTGCTAATTCTGGAGGAAGCGGTGCTTGGAATAATGCTATTGGAACAGATATGGGGAGCAATGTAGATGCTGACCCGCTCTACATAGATATAGCAAGTCAAGACCTTCAACTACAATCTTGCTCGCCGGCACTAAATATAGGTGACAACAGTCTAAGTAGTGCAGTTTCAGACCTGATCGGAAATCCACGCCTTTTTGATAATGGAACAATTGATTTGGGCTGTTATGAATTTCAAGGCATCCCATTTGTTGCTAACCAAATCGTTTATGTAGATGCTAGCAAAACAGGTGGACAGAATGATGGCAGTTCTTGGGCAAATGCTTTTTTGAATATACAAGATGGACTCATAGCCGCTAGTTGTAATAGTGTAACACAGCTCTGGGTGGCGAAAGGTACTTATTATCCAGATGAGGGAGCTGGAAACATCAATGATGATCGCCTAGCGAGTTTTTCGCTACGAAACAATTTAGCCATCTACGGTGGATTTGTAGGTAATGAAGCAGACACATACGACTTGACGCTGCGTGATTTCACGGTGAATGAGACCATTCTAAGTGGAGAGATCCAACAAGACAACGATTTTGCAAATAATAGCTTCCACATTTTTTTCCATAATCTGACTGCTCTCGATTCTTTAGATCAGACAGCGATATTGGATGGCTTTACAATTTCACAGGGGAATGCCAATGGTGGTATCTTCCCTTTAAATAGTGGGGCTGCCATGCTCAATAGATTTGCTTCGCCTACGGTGTCTAATTGTACGTTCAAGAATAATGTTGCTAGTCTAAGAGGGGGAGCAATGTATAACTATTCTTGCTATTCTACTTTCACCAATTGTACATTTGAAGCCAATTCTTCAGGAGATGATGGAGGTGCGATTTACAACAGTTTATCCGCTCCAAACATCAACAACTCTATTTTCAGGCACAACACTGCATTGAACTACGGCGGTGGGTTGTTCAGTACTTCATTTTCTGCGCCTATTGTGAACAATTGTGTATTTCAGTTCAATAAAGTAGCGGGACAAGGTGGTGGTGTATTTAGCATATCGTCTGATCCACAGATTATCAATTGCACCTTCAATCGGAATTCAGCAGGTGAAAGGGGCGGTGCAGTAGTCAATAGCTATGCCGATTGCTTTATTACTGGTTCCATCATTTGGAACAACGAAGCGAATGCGGTGAACAACAGTGTAGAAGCAAGTATATTCAATGAAACAAGCCAAGTGCGCATTACTGCGAGCCTAGTTGCTAATTCAGGAGGTAGTGGCAATTGGAATCCTCTGGTTGCAGATATAGAAGCGGATAATATTGACACAGATCCCTTTTTTAAAAATCCTGCCAATGGAGATTTGTCTTTGGTGGACTGTTCGCCTGCTATTGATGCAGGAAATAAACGTTTTCAACCTCTCACCGAAGATTTAGCCGGCAACGATAGAGTGTTCAATGATATAGAAGTGGATATGGGGGCTTTTGAATTTCAAGCTGTACCCATTCCAAATAGCACGATAGTGTATGTAGATGCTAGCAAAACAAGCGGTTTGAATAATGGTAGCAGTTGGGCAGATGCTTACACAAGTCTACAAGATGCCCTTGACAATACAGCAACTTGTGCGAGTATCTGGGTGGCTGCAGGAACTTACTATCCAGACGAAGGTATCACCCAGACTAATGACTTACGAACCTCGGCTTTTTCCATGAAAGCGAACATTGCTATTTACGGTGGATTTGCGGGCAATGAAGCTCCTACTTTCGATTTAGATTTGCGTGATTTTAGCCTCAATGAAACGATTTTGAGTGGAGACTTGGATCAAAA
>JBCDKV010000044.1:0-13727 GCA_038746215.1 Bacteroidota bacterium
CGATTTTCGATGTAAAGAATATCGAATTTGAGCCGCTGGATCATTTCCGAGACGGTGGAGGCATAGCCATATTTTACCTGTCCCCAAGAAGTGATACCAGGACGAACTTTGAGGAGATGGCGATAGTGTGGCGCGCGTTCCATAATGAGGTCAATGTAATATTTACGTTCGGGACGCGGACCCACTAAGGACATATCACCTTTCAGCACATTCCAAAATTGTGGTAATTCATCTATCCGCCATTTGCGCATGATAGATCCCCAAGGCGTACAGCGATTATCACCTGTATAAGAAAGTTGCGGGCCAGCATCTTCCGCATTGACGTACATGGATCGAAATTTGTAAATTGTGAATGGTTGCCTATTGAGTCCGATGCGAGTCTGTCTGAAAAATATTGGACCTGGTGAGGAGAGTCGCACCCGCAAGGCGATGTAAGTGTAGGCTGGAAGCAAAAGAATCAGCATGACGAGCGATATGGAAACATCCATCAATCGCTTAATAAGTTGCTGCCATTTGGGCATCAATTCTTTTTTGATTTCTATGAGAACCGCACCGTAGAGGTAGTTCATTTTCACAGATCCCAAAAGGATGTCGTACATGTCGGGGATGATTTTGACTAGTATTTTTTCGTTGTAGTCAAAGAGCGTATTTAGAATATTGCTGAGTTGGTTGTGCTCGGAGGTTTCTATGGCTACCACCACTTCCTCTATGTTGTACAGCTCAATTACTTTTCTCAGGTCTTTAATCTTTCCCAAGGCGGGCAGTTGTTTGCCCAGTTCATTAGTGCTTTGCCCGTTTGTATCTATGAAGCCAATAAAATTGTAGCCTAATTTTTTGACTTGATTATTGATTTCAGTGTAGAGTTCAACGGCGTTTTGGTTGCCACCAATTATGAGCGTATTGTAGTTGATTTTTCCCGTTTTGATGCGCCTCGAAGCGCGCGTCAATAAAACCATTCTCACGATTACCGTGATAGTGAAATGTAAGCAAAAAAGTGTGGTGAAGGAGCGGTAATAGGTGTAATAACCATTCACAAAATCATCTAGAAGCAGTGTGAAAAAGAGGAAAAAAACACCCAAAAAAGTCAGGAAGAAAGTGCGCGTAAAAGTTGCCATGCGCGATAGGCGATAAATATCTTGATAGCGGTCGGCAATGGAATAGAGCAAAATCCAACCAGCAGGAATGATGACGATGCCATACCAAAAGTTCTGATCGGCTAATATATCGTCGCGGAATAGACTGCCTTCTTGTAACTTTCGATAGATAAAAAACAAGGCCCAAGCAAACATCGCACTGACAAAGTCCGCAATTTTGTAAGCCAATGTGTCTTTTATGCGCTGCTTCGTTGTCCCTCGCTTGATTGCTTCTAACACGCCGTTCTGTGGCAGTTCTTTGAGTCCAGCCGTTGCTTTTTGATACTTTGTGTTTTGCATAAATCAGTGTGTAACGTAATAGCGATCAAATCCTTACTCGTACTGCACTCAAAAATGAATCAATTTCATATTATCCAACTGAACGAATCCTGTTGTTTGTCCAGGTGCTAAAGCGGTAAAAATGACAATTTGATACTCTTCGCCTCGCACATCAAAGACAGCCTGTGACAAGTTCAAATAGACCTTATTCCAAGTGGCTTTGGGAAACAAAATTGGTTCGTACACTTTGTCTATTGGCGAAAATATACCTGCATCGTGACCGATGACCCCGAAGGCAACTTCAACATCTGTTCTGTAGTTTACTTCTAGGTATACCTCTACGCCTCTGGTCTGCAAATCCTTCAACCTACTATTGAAATCGGTTGCCAGCTCAGCGACTGGATTGCTAGCGGTCAGTTGAATGAGTCCCGAGCCGTTGCCTTCGAAGGCATCCACAGTACTCAGCACCAATCTAGTACTATCATTCCCATCTAAGTCGTCAATAAAAAATCCGTCGCCCGCTTCAAATTCTTCCACGAAAGCAAAGTTAATATCTTCTCGGTAAGAAACGCTTGGATTGAGCTTGATTATTTCCGCAGGCACTAATTCTCTAGTGACGTCATAGGGCTGAAAGAAAGGATAGATTTCAGGCAACCGACCAATGCCATTGTCCTTAATACCAGCCCTAATTCTGATATCAGCCGTACCACTCGCCAAAACAGGTATGGTAGCAGGTAGATCGTAGACCCCTAAAAAAACACCATCGACGGACACCCAGGCTTCTACGATTTTATGATTGGAAGTACCGTAGGTAGGATTGGTCGCCACAAAATTGATGGTATCGATTTGCAAATAGGCAGGAATATCCTCTTCGGGATTGATGGTATTGCAAGCAAATAGCAGGCTGAGTAGGTAGCTAATGACAATAGCTCTCAATAAAAGATTCATATTATTTAAGGTAGCGATAAGTAACGGACGAAAAATAAGTTCCTCATTTTGACCGAGCAGATTTTGTTCTGATGCAAGGCAAAAAACGTAGGAATCCTTTTGGCTGGCGAGGCTTTTTAACGCAGTATCAGGGCAAAAGATGCCGTCACAAATCGGGAAGTTATTATTTGACCGTTACTAAAACAAAAGGGTGCATCTCAAAATGTCGTTGTGTTGATTAAAGGGTGAATTTTCGTCTGTATTCCATACAGTCGCATCCGAAAATCCTCCTTTGTAGATTTTCGGATGCTCTAAGGGTTTTTTAAGGGCAAGAAGCGTTAAAACTTTAACGCTTCTTGCCCTTAAAATCCCCCAAGCAGAAAGTTTTTCACCTTTGAAAAAAACTTTCTGTGACATTTTGAGATGCGCCCGAATTAAAGAGTAACAAGTCTATTAATTGGAGTAAGCAAACGCCCTTTCTTGTCGTTCTTGTATATCTTTAACGATTTGATGTGCCAAATGTAGGGCCTTATAGCCATCTTTAATGGAAACTTTGGGTGGTAAATCTTCTTGAATGCTCCGAGCAAAACTAGAGAGTTCCATCTTTATCGCATTACTAGGCTCGATGGTAGGTTCTTCCAGCGTAATCCATTTTTTACCCGCTTCCGTTGGGATGCTGAGAAAGGCATGGGTGCTTTCCTTTTCATCCAATTGAATAATCTGTGCTTTCTTTTCCAAAAAATCCAAACTGACATAAGCATCGGGCTGAAAGAGTCGCATCTTCCGCATTTGCTTGATGGAAATTCTACTTGCCGTCAAATTCGCCACGCATCCATTCTCAAACTCTATCCTGGCATTGGCAATGTCGATGTTATCACTAACGACCGCCACGCCGCTTGCACTCACCTTTGTAATTGGTGCATCAATGAGGTGCAATAAAATATCCAAATCATGTATCATCAAATCTAGGATGACGGAAACATCAGTCCCCCTTGGATTGAACAGTGCCAAGCGATGTCCTTCGATGAACATAGGCTTCAGCACACGCTCCCCCAAAGCTAGTAAGGCAGGATTGAAGCGTTCGACATGCCCTACTTGTATTTTTACGGTAGCCTGTGCCGCCGATTGCATCAGGGCTTCTGCTTCCTCCAAATTATAGGTCAGTGGTTTTTCAATGAAAATGTGCTTTTCTGCCTTCAATGCCCGTTGTGCTAACTCAAAATGTACACTAGTTGGCGCGACGATATCTGCTATGTCTATTCGTTCTAGTAGCGCCTTTTCTGAGTTGAATGCAGTAACCCCAAAATCGCTCGATACTTTTTGTGCCAGCACGGTATCAGGATCGAAAAAACCGACCAATTCGTACTGCTCAGGCAGCATTTTTAGGCAGTTCAAATGAATTTTTCCTAAATGTCCGACACCGAATACACCTATTTTAAGCATGAGTTGTTCTGTTTTTATGAGCGTATTTGAGCAGGTTTCGAGTGAGATGGAAAGAAAAATAAGACTTTGTACGTCCCTAATTCAATGGGGTGCATCTCAAAATGTCGCAGAAAGTTTTTTTTCAAAGGTGAAAAACTTTCTGCTGGAGGGATTTTAAGGGCAAGAAGCGTTAAAAAATTAACGCTTCTTGCCCTTAAGAACCCCTTTGAGCATCCGAAAATCCTACTTTATAGATTTTCGGATGCGACTACATGAAATAGGAACGATAATTCTACCTTTTAATCACCAAAACGACATTTTGAGATACGCCCAATTCAATGCTATGAACATATCACTACGCATAATTTTTTGATCGGTCAATACAGTGAAGTCAAATTACGCTATATTAGCCAACAGCCAACAGCCAACAGCCAACAGCCAACAGCCCCAAAGTCAAGTTTTTCTATAATACATCAGGATTCCACCGAGAATAGTGATTAAGGTGGTCAGCACCGTTGCCATTTTGACAGAATACTGAATATGACGAACAAAAATGTCTATTTCTTTGCGCATGTGTGGATAGCGTGGATATATTTCCTGCTCCATTTTTTCTTTGCTCAGAAAGTGCTTTACATTAAATTCTACTCCGTTTTGGACTAATTTTTTATAAGTTTTTAAGACTTTTACGCGAAAGTAAAAATTCAGAAAAAGCATGGCTGCAAACAATCCTAAGACTAAAACAATCAATATATTTTCCATACTACTTTTTTCGCCCCAAAAATACAGTTATTCAGTAGATTCCTATCAAGGATACCAAAATAAATAGCAAAAATGGATTTTGTCTCGGAACAAGTTATCAATCAAATTATTGACCGCTCAGAAAGCGGGACGGCTGAGCAAATAGCAGCCTTGGGAGACCAGCAGCCCGTGCTATTAGCTTATTTAGTGAGTGAACAATTTGAGCTGTTGACGCCCAAAGAAAAAGATTATTTCATATATTTGGCATGGATATTGCACCAATCTATATATGAGCAAGCTTCCAGCCCAGTTTCCGTTAACGAAGCAAGCATCGGTCAAGCAGAAGAAGCCATTTGGGAGCAAATAGAACAAGGAAACAAGAAAGATTTCCGTAAAATGCTTGATCCTTTCTTTGAACACACCCAACAAGAAGATCTTTTAGCTTTTATTGAGGACAGTCTGGTCTCCGACGACGAGGATTTTATTACGCCTAGTAGTAGAGAACTGATGTTCGTTGGACTGAAAACGGTGATGGATGTACTAACCAAGCACCCTAATAATGATTAGACTTGGCCGGCTACTAAAATGTTGATTATCAGGCATTTAATTTTTTGGGATTTTGCCAAATTACTGAATTGTCCAATTGTTGAATTGCGAATGCGTGATTAGCAACAATTTAGCAATTCTTCAATTTTACAATTCGACACATAAAACGCTGATTATCAAAGCCGATTAACGCTATTAAATAGACAATTGATATGCATATACCAACAATGGCAGAATGTGCTGCCGAGGGCAAACAACCAGAGATTCTATTTTGGGTAGGTTGTGCAGGGAGTTACGACGACAGGGCACAGAAAATCATGGTTGCTTTTGCCAAAATTTTGAACGAAGTAGGTGTGGATTTTGCTATATTGGGCAACGAAGAGGCTTGTACAGGCGATCCCGCAAGACGGGCGGGCAACGAGTTTGTGTTCCAAATGTCTGCTCTACAGAACATTGAAATACTGAACAGCTACGAAGTCAAAAAAATAGTAGCGGCTTGTCCACATTGTTTCAATACATTAAAAAATGAGTACCCCGAACTAGGTGGGAATTACGACGTCATTCATCATACACAGCTACTACAAGAATTGATTGATGAAGGACGCCTAAAAATGAAAGAAGGTGGTGCATTCGAGGGCAAAAAGATTACATATCACGATTCTTGCTATTTGGGACGAGGTAATGGCGTGTACGAAGCCCCACGAGCCGTACTACAATCTTTGGACAACCAGCTGGTGGAACTGAAGCGCAGTCGAAAAAACGGACTTTGTTGTGGTGCAGGTGGTTCGCAAATGTTTAAAGAAGAAGAACACGGAAAAACACGTGTCAATGCAGAGCGCATCAGCGACGTGATGGCAAGCGGCGCAGAAATTTTAGCTGCTAACTGCCCTTTCTGTACGATCATGCTACAAGATGGACTGACGGGAGCAGGGAAAGAAAAGGACGTGATGATTTATGATTTAGCAGAGTTGATTGTGGACAATAATGGCTGGTAGTGCCTCATTTTAGAAAGTGTCAACTACTCCTTAGCCGCTAGATAAATAGGTCAAAAAATGGACCCGGTTATTTGAATTGCAAAAGTAGTTGACACGCTAGTGTACAAAGTGCTAATTTTTATTTATTCGTGTACGAAGTCTCATTTTTATGAACATTTTACTTAGAAACAGCCTGAGTCAATGTAAGAAAATCGCGCAACACGTATGCTCAGTGAGTCTCTTCGGACGGAAACACAAAAAAACTTTGTGCATACCTCTTGCGCGATCTTAAGTGCTTTACTAGAATTTATTTCGGGTATTACTTATACTGCGTTTGGGATAAAAAAGTGTGTTTCAATTTTGATTACTTTGTGTAATCACCAAAATAAAAATATGCTTAATTTATTGTTCCCATCCCGTAAATTAGCAGACGCTACTAATTTATGGGATGAGAATAATCAATTCGACAATTGAACAATTTGACTATCAAGCAAGCGGATAGACTTGTCAAAAAATACCTTCAACAAAGAGAGATTATTTTTTTTGCGTTCCTAAATATATGCTAGTCTAAAAGTTTAAGCTATTTTTGCGCGAAACAGCACAATACCAGTAGTTTATGCAGAACAGAGTCATTATCCAGCGAGTCGCTCCAGAAATTGATGGCGGAAAATATTTTATCAAAAGAGTGGCAGGCGAGCGAATCGTTGTGACCGCAGCAATTTTTGGAGATGGACACGACCATATTCGAGCTTCGCTCAACTACAGAAAGGCAGGGCGCAAAAAATGGCAAGAGACCTCCATGGTGGCCTTGGGTAATGACGAATGGACAGCGAGTTTTGTAGTAGAAGAAGAAGGTTTCTACGAATACAAACTGGAAGCTTGGGTAGATCGCCTGCTCGACTGGCACGAAGGCTTTAAGAAGAAGTACGCAGCGGGGCAAGATATGAAAGTAGAGCTGCAAATTGGGACAGCCTTCCTAGAGAAAGCAGCCGATAACTATTCCAAAAAAGTAGGTAAATCACTCACCAACGCAGCTAAAGTCTTACAATCTGGGGATTACAGAGCCGCTGTAAGCACGGTTCTCAGTGAGTCCTTTCAAGAGCTGGTCGATAACTACCCATTCAAGCAGTTTGTCACCACCTACGATAAAAATCTGCGAGTTCGAGTTGGTAGAAAGAAAGAGCTATTTAGTGCCTGGTACGAATTTTTCCCACGCTCTACGGCTTCCGAAGTTGGCAAACACGGTACTTTTAAAGATGCCGAACGTATCATTCCACGTGTTGCTGAAATGGGGTTTGATGTCATTTATTTACCGCCTATACATCCAGTTGGGAAAGTTAATCGGAAAGGCAAAAACAATGCCGTCAACGCACAACCGCATGAGCCAGGTTCGCCTTGGGCAATCGGTAGTGATGAAGGTGGACATAAAGCCATCAACCCTGCTCTGGGGACATTAGAAGACTTTAAACACTTCATACAAGAAGCTCAGAAATACGGCATTGAAGTAGCGATGGATATTGCTTTTCAAGCTGCGCCCGATCACCCTTGGATCAAAGCGCATCCCGAATGGTTTATTTGGCGACCAGATGGCACGATTGCCTACGCCGAAAATCCACCAAAAAAGTATCAGGATATTGTTCCTATTAATTTTGAATCCGAGGACTGGAAGAATCTATGGGAAGAGTTGACTAGTGTTTTTGTGTATTGGCTGAAACAAGGCGTAAAAATCTTTCGGGTCGATAATCCGCACACTAAAGCTTTTCGTTTTTGGGAATATTGCATTCAAGAAGTACAGAAGAAATATCCCGATGCTATTTTCTTGGCAGAAGCGTTTACTCGTCCAAAAATCATGGCGCAGTTGGCGAAATTGGGCTACACGCAATCTTATACTTATTTCACTTGGCGTAACGATAAGAAAGAGATGGAAGCTTATATGAATGAGCTTTCTAAAACGGAATCCAGAGAGTATTATCGCCCTAATTTCTGGCCCAATACGCCCGATATACTCGCCTACGAAATGATGCACGCCAACTCCAATCAATTTGTCAAACGCTTCATTTTAGCGGCGACGCTCTCTTCTAATTACGGAATGTACGGTCCAGCTTACGAGTTTATGGACAACACACCCATGGGCAATGGTAAAGAAGAGTATTTGAATTCAGAAAAGTACGAAATTAAGGTGCATGATTGGAACAAGCGCAATCGTATGACGGATATTATTACCCAAATCAATCGTATTCGTCGCGAAAACAGTGCTTTGCAGGATACCTTCAATATTCATTTCACCAAAACAACCAACGACAACTTGATGAGCTATATCAAGGTGAGCGCAGATCGTACCAACATCATTTGGTGCGTCGTCAATTTTGATCCCAACAACACACAAGCTGGTATGGTAGAAGTGCCAAAAGAATTGCTGGGTATCCGAGGCAGCGCGAGGTTGCGGCTTTACGATCTACTCCGCAACGAGACTTATTACTGGACAGAAGATTGGAACTATGTAGAAATCAATCCTTCGCGCTTTCCTGCACACGTGATGAAGTTGTTTTAGTGTATGCTCGGTAATGGCATGGTAGTTGATACTTTAGTCTCTATACTCCATTTGGGATAAAAAACCTTGATTCGTTGAGGAGGTGTCGATCTCCTCCTCAGCGAAAACTTACCCTCAAATTTAGCGGTAAATGATGTAAATGAAATTATCTTTTTTCAAAAATGAGAGCACTTTTTTACCCCGTTTGCAGTGTAATTGCTAGTTTTTAATCGCATAAAAATTAGTAACTAGAGTGTTCCTTTTGAAAATTATATTGGGTGTGTATGAAGTTTTAAGCAATGCTTGGCATAAATTCCAGTAGCGTTCTTGAAATCGCGCAACAAGTATGCTCAAAGTGTTTCCGTCCGAAGAAACTTACTGAGCATACTTGTTGCTCAATTGTTTGGCATTGACTCAGGCTGTTTTCAAGTGAAATGTTGACAAAACTTAGACTTCGTACAGACCGAAATTTAATTTTCAAAAGGAGTGTCAAGTAAGCGGATAAACTCGTTCAAATCTGTTCGATCCGTCCAATCCTATTCGCATTCACTATTTTATGAATTCATCCATAGACTACATCATCGTTGGGCAAGGACTAGCTGGCACACTTTTGAGTTATGAGCTACAAAAGTGTGGAAAAAGTATTATGGTGATTGATCAAGGTCACGAGGGGGCGGCTTCCAAGGTCGCGGCAGGCATCATCAATCCAATCACAGGTAGACGATACGTAAAAAGTTGGCAGATTGAGGCATTGCTACCCGTTGCGAAAACTACCTACCACGAACTAGAACAGCTACTTGACATCCAATTTTTTCATCCTAGAACGGTATTACGTACCCTCTACAATCACAGAGAAGTGCAGGCTTGGGATATTCGCCTAGACGATCCTGCCTACCAAAAATACATGAGCGAACAAGCAGATATTGGTCGCTATGAATCGTTCACACAGCCTGCCTATGACTACGGACAGGTGAAGCAATCGGCGCAAGTCCGTATCCATATTTTAATCGAAGCCTACCGAAACAAATTACGATCAGAAAATCGTCTGCTGGAGGAAGTGTTTGATTTTGAGCAACTTAGCATCTCATCCGAAGACATTACGTATCCAGATGTGAAAGCTGCGACCATCATTTTTTGCGAAGGACATCGTGCTAAGCAGAATCCATTCTTCAGCTACTTGCCATTTGGTGGGACAAAAGGAGAAGTATTATTAGTCAAAATTCCTGAGGCACAATTTGAAAAAATGCTGAAACAGCGTGTTTTTATCGTACCGCTAGGAGACGATTTGTATTGGATTGGGGCAACCAACGATTGGCAATACGAAGACGGGCAACCTACGGCAAAAGGACGCCAATATTTAGAAGACCGCTTGAAAGAAGTACTGAAAGTGCCCTTTGAAATTGTTAGTCATCAAGCGGCTGTTCGCCCGACAGTGAAGGATCGGCGTCCTTTTTTAGGACGACATCCTAAATATCCGCAACTGGGTATTTTTAATGGTTTGGGTACGAAAGGGGCTTCGTTAGGGCCATATTTTGCCAAACATTTTGCGGATTTTTTGACGGAACAGCAACCACTCATGCCAGCAGTCGATATTCAGAGGTATGGAGTTTAGAAAAGCGAGACTTTGTGTAGCCTCAATGGAAAATCAGGAATGTCATACAGTCATTACAATAGCCCAAATGTTAAATACCGCCTCATAAGGGCTGATATTGCCATTTTATTATATTGTTACAATTAAAATATATACTTTTGTACTAGAGTTATAATTGTCTGATGAAAAAGGACATACACGATTAGGCAAGCTGCACAAGAACAGCTTGCCTTTTTGCTTTCCGCTAAACGTACATATTCTGTTGCTTAGAAGAAATGGCTAGCAGACCCAAAATGGTCAATAAACCATTGAGTGCCAATACTAGAAATCCTAGATTCACACCTGCCGCTATTAGCGCATTATTCAAAAAGTAAGTAATGATCGGTGCTGCTAAGCAAATCCAAAACACAAATTGGTTGTTCAACTGACGTTTGGTATACATACCAAATAAAAATAAGCCTAGCAGCGGCCCGTAGGAATAGCCTGCAAAGAGGAAGAGCTTATTGATAATTGAGTTGTCGTTCAAGGAGTTGACGAACATGATCGTGGCGAAGAGTAGAAAAGAAAATCCGAGGTGAACAAGCAGACGGATGCGCTTTTTTTCTTGCTCGCTTTTCTTGCTTTCATTGAAATTTAGAAAATCGACGCAAAAGGAGGTAGTCAGCGAAGTCAAAGCGGAGTCTGCACTCGAATAAGCGGCTGCAATTAAGCCAAGTATGAACACCACACCAATGGTAGGGGATAAATGCTCAATAGCAAGGGTCGGATAAAGCTGATCGGTGCGAGTCGTAAATTCAAATCCAATTTGCTCCGCATAAATGAATAGCAATCCACCTAGCGTTAGGAAAAGTAAATTCACAAAAACTAAGATAATACTCAGTGTAAACATGTTCTTTTGGGCATCCTTCAAGCTCCTGCAACTTAGATTTTTTTGCATCATATCTTGATCCAAACCCGTCATAACGACCGTGATAAGCGCACCCGCAAAAAATTGTTTAAAGAAATTATTAGGATCAGCCCAGCCTTTTTCAAAGAAAAATAGTTTAGCGTACTCACTCTCCTTGAAGGTAGCAACCAAACCGCTCAAATTTGTATTCATGGCGTCTCCGATAGCTAGTATGGTCAGCACGACTGCTGTGAGCATAAAGATGGTTTGTAGGGCGTCCGTCCAAACTATGGTTTTGATGCCGCCCTGAAACGTATAAATCCAAATCAATAAAATGATGATCGAAACCGTCACCCACATTGGAATTCCAAAGGATTCCATGACAAATTTCTGTAGAACAATAGCTACTAAAAATAGTCGCATGGACGCCCCCGCCGTCCTAGAGACCAAGAAAAACGCAGCACCCGTTTTGTAAGAAGAAGTGCCAAAACGATTGCCTAAATACGTATAAATAGAGGTCAAATTCATCTTATAGTAGATCGGCAACAGCACCAAGGCAATGACGGCATAGCCTAGAACATAGCCAAAAACTACTTGCATATAAGAAAGATAGATATTGGGTCGATTTAGATTTTCAGTCTCTCCCAGTTGAGCTAGAAATTCAGGGGTTGCCCCCACCGCACCAGGCACTGAAATGAAGGTGACCCCCGAAAGCGAAGCACCGATCATGCCAAAAGCGACCAAAAACCAAGGCGATTTTCGTCCGCCAACAAAAAAGTCGGCACTATCTGCTTTTCGGCTAGTCAAATAAGAAATAAGGAGTAGGACTAAAAAGTAGGCGACAACTAAACCCAAGATCAGTTGTGGTGTGAGTTGGTTCATATGCTGTTTTTAAGACCGTGCTTTGAAAGTAGGCTTAGAGCTTGTTGCAATAATACGAAATAATAATGTATCACTTTGTCTCCAACACCAAAGGGAGTGTATCTCGAAATGTCGTTTTGTTGATTAAAGGGCGAATTTTCGTTTATATTTCATGCAGTTGCATCCGAAAATCTCCAAAGGAGGATTTTCGGATGCTCAAAGGGATTTTAAGGGCAAGAAAAAATGCGGCTCATATTGTGGTTGTCAGGAAAGATGACGTGTTGGAAAGGATCGGCGTATTGAAAATCGTCCGAAAAGGCTTTGTAATATACCTGTTTATCTGTTTAACTACAAAGTGTTGATCTTGAAAGTATTAAGCGAACAACAGTTCAACGAGCTTTTATTTATCTAAACTCTACTTTCGAGTAAAATATTAGAAAAATGGGGTTTCGTTTAGTTCTTATAACTCTCTAAAAATCCTTTCTGTAAAATATAACAAGGAAAATATATGAAAATATTTTATCTATTTATAATGATGCTTATATCAACTAGCATCTGGAGTTGTAGCTGCTCTGGTCCAGAACGATTTGTTGATGGTATAAATCGCAAAACTTTTATTTTTTACGGGCAGGTCGTAGCAAATGATACACTAGTGACGAAGTATGACTACAGCGCATGGAACGGGAAAGTCGATTCCACAATTCACAGAGTGACAGTATTGGAGGTCAAAAAGAAATATCACGGGTATGGCGCACTTCAACTCGATACTGTTCGTGTAATTAATAGTCACGGATTCGAGTGCTACAGCGGTATTCACAATGATACAATTGGTGCAAGATTTATTTTAAAAGGCTATTTTTCTAGTATGAACTCTGTAGTATACGGAAAGCAAGGAAGTAGTCTTCAGGTAATAGAAAAAACACATGGGCATTACTTCTTTTTGCCCTTGTGCGACGAGCCTCTAATAAGTATAATCGGGAATAAAGCGAGCGGATTTATCACCAAAAAGCTCAATTACTATTATCGCCGACGTGAAAGACAAATCAAAATACATGGTATCTTGGAATCGCTTCAAAGCAATATCAATTACAAATGGTCGAAAAACTACAAGTGGGCAGATAAGTATAAGGAAAAAAAGAATATTCACTCCATTGGACAGCAGACGATGTCTTTCAGTCGCGCTGAACGTATTATTCAAGCAGTTATACTGCGTATGGGATAAAAAAGTGCATTTTTATTTTGATCACTTTTCAGAATTGTTGAATTGAAAAAATGTTGAATTGCTTGTTCCGATCCTACCATTAGCAGAGCCTGCTAATGGCACAGAACGTCACGATCAATTCGACAATTGAAAAATTTCACAATTTGACCATTTCACATATCTATCTAATTTGCAGTATAGTAAAGCTCTTGAGATCGCGCAACAAGTATGCCCAAAGGTTTTTTATGGACGGAAACACAAATTTCAACTTATTTTTTGGAGAAAAATAAGTTGAAATTTGTGTTTCCGTCCGAAGAGATTTACGGAGCATACTTGTTGCTCAATTTACGGATATTGACCTGAACTATACCTGAGTCAAATGCCAAGAAAAATAATACCTACCCAGTCGTTATTCGCATAACGGATAAATAAGTATATTCATGTACACAAATTTATCCCGTTTACAGTATAGAACTTATCTTGAGTGTTGCTTAAAACTTCGCATATGTCTCTATCCAAAGTACAAAGCTGTACAATTGATTGTTATTCCTTAAATCCCCAATGCTTGTCCACCTCCCACTTGGACGGTTTCCGCAGTCATAAATGCGGCATCTTTGCTACACAGAAACGAAACCACGC
>JBCDKV010000045.1:0-13557 GCA_038746215.1 Bacteroidota bacterium
TGGCATTGACTCAGGCTATTTCTGAGTAAAATGTTAACGAAACTGAGACTTCATGCAGCCGAGATTCCATTTTCAAAAGTTAAAGAATGTAAATCTATTTCTTGGGCATTACTAAGGAATGCTAGAGCAATAAATTTTCTTTTAGTGGTAGGCTCATTTAAACTATCATTTTAATGATATAAAACCAACAGTTAGACCCTTAGTTTGGTTTGAAACGAATCGAACAGCTTCAAGCTTATACTATCCTATTCAAACGTCACGCTTAGAGCATGTTTGGAGCACTATTTTCTTATAAACCAACATTTTATGAACCTGACTGCATGAAAAATAAACCCCGTATCCAGATATGCAGTTAATTTTTCACCTTGTCAGAACCACAAACTGCTGATTTCTAGTTCAATCCTGCTCTAAACAAGCTATAATCTATTCCTTTTTGACCATTCAATAAACTTTTGCTATTTTTATGTTTTATTTTCAAACAAAAAACGCTCGCATGAGACAAAAAACTAGCACTCGACTTCAAAAAAAGTACAACCGCCTATTCAAAAAACTACAACAAGCCCTTCAATCTGGACGCTTTTTGACTTATTCGGCTACTAGAAAGATCAGGCTTCTGGCTCGCCTACAACGCTATGAGCGGCGTTTACAGTGTAAAGGCATCGCGGTAGCAGGCGTAGCCACCCTGATGCTCGGCACACCCCTGCTACAGGCACAAGGTGCTTTACCCCTAGGTACTGAATTTCAAGTCAATACCTTTACTACTAATCTTCAAAGATTTTCCAGCATCGGTGTGGATAGCGATGGTAATTTCGTGATTACTTGGTCGAGTTATGGACAAGATGGCGATGATGATGGCATCTATGCGCAACGCTATAACAGGGATGGCACGCCACAAGGCAGTGAATTTCAAGTCAATACTTACACCACTGATAGTCAAAGCTTTCCCAGTATCGGCGTGGATAGCGATGGTGATTTTGTGATTACTTGGGTAAGTAGCAATCAAGATGGCTCTAGCACTGGCATCTATGCGCAGCGCTATTCCAGTGATGGTGCACCCCAAGGCAGCGAGTTTCAAGTCAATACTTACACCACTGCTAATCAAAGCAGTCCTAGTATCGGAGTGGATAGCGATGGGGATTTTGTGGTTACTTGGCGGAGTGATGAGCAAGATGACTCTTTCTATGGTATCTATGCGCAGCGTTATGCGAGTGATGGTACACCCCAAGGCAGCGAGTTTCAAGTCAATACCTACACTACTTCTGCTCAAACTAGTCCTAGTATTGGACTAGATAGCGATGGAAATTTTGTGATTACTTGGGTGAGCGGTAGGTTCTCTGGAGCAGGACAAGATGGCTCGCTCTATGGCATCTATGCGCAGCGCTATTCTAGTGATGGCATACCACAAGGCAGCGAGTTTCAAGTCAATACATATACCACTAACCGTCAAATTACCCCTAGTGTAGGAGTAGATAGTGATGGAGATTTTGCGATTACTTGGATAAGTAATGGACAAGATGGCTATAGTTTTGGCGTTTATGCGCAGCGTTATGCCAGGGATGGTACACCCCAAGGCAACGAGTTTCAAGTCAACACCTTTACCACTTTCGGTCAAAATAGACCCAATATAGGAGTGGATAGCGATGGGGATTTTGTAATTACTTGGCAAAGTAGCAATCAAGATGGCTTTGGCACTGGCATCTATGCGCAGCGCTATGCGAGTGATGGTACGCCCCAAGGTAGCGAGTTTCAAGTCAACACCTTTACTACTTTCGGTCAAAACAGACCCAGTATAGGAGTAGATAGCGATGGTGATTTTGTGATTACTTGGGAGAGTGGAAATCAAGATGGTTTTTTCTATGGCATCTACGCCCAACGCTATGAAATAGAACAAGCAACTTTTGAGATTCCAAACATTAATAGTTTAGTCTTACAGACCTGTACTCGTCCCTACTCTGCTACTTTCGATCCAGTAACCGATGCCATAGGCTACCAAGTCCAAATCACTGTACTGGCTAGAAATGGAGAAGTCATCACTCAAAGAATAGCCGATAATGAAATCAATGATAATTTCAATATTCCTAGAAGATTATTAGGAACAGATGTAGAAATACAGATTGCTTCAATATTTTTAGATGATGAAACAGGCGAAGAAATCATCGGTGAGTTTTCGGAAACTGGAACTTTTACTTTGGGTTGCGATGAAGCAGGTAATTTGGTACTAGAAAGTAGAAATGTGTCGCCCACATCTATTCAGCTTTCACCCAATCCAGTACGAAATCAGCTACAAATTGAATTACAAAGTGAACTAGCTGGTTCATCTGAATTGAAAGTATTTAACTTAGATGGTAAGATTCTCCTAGAACGAACTCATCAACTTTTTGCAGGACAAAACGAGCTAAATTTTGATGTAAAACAATTAGCCGCAGGCACTTATTTTTTGCAGGTGCATACGGGGCAGCAAGTACAGCAGTTGAAATTTGTGAAGTTGTAGGAGAAAGAAATACAAATTTGACAAATTTTGAAAACTGATCAAATTGAAATATAGCACGGCAGCATGTTGTCCAAGGCACCTGCTGCCGTGTTGTTTCCAAACAGTCTCCTCGGGCAGCAATGAAAAATAAGACGCTAAATAACGATCAAATAATAGCTTCCCGATTTATGACCAAGCGTAGGCAAAGCATCCCACCCACTAGCGGTTCTCTTCGTTGAAAAGATACTTAATCTTTTCTGCAAGCAACACTGCAAGAATGTTGAAAAGCCTCGCCAGCCGAGAGGATTCCTACGTTAGACTCAGAAAAGGAAACCCTTGCATCCCTTTTGCTGAGTAGTACCAGAACAAAATCTGCTCGGTCAAAATGCGGAACTTATTGTTTGTCCGTTACTAACAGTCGTTACACGCATAAACCAAGAGCTTGTGTATCGAGAGAGAAAAAATTCTTTTTTCTCCTTCGATACACAAAAGATTCATAGAACAGCATTTTATGGAGTTCTCAGCGTAAAATTCAAACTCGGCTCAACATCCTTCTTTGGAACAATAATCACATCATGCTGCTCAAAGACATCCTTAATTAGATCAGAAGTGAGGTACTTTCGAGCGTAAAAATACTTAGATTTCAAAGGGCGCAGATCAATAATCGTCCACTGGTCGGACTTTGCCATTTGTAGAAAATCTTTGTAGCGACTGCCGTAGGATTTTGGATTATCTAAGGCATCGACCATTTTTCCATCTTCCTCATAGAATCTGGATTGGAAACTAAGGTGGAGAGAAGTATTGTCATGAAAGTTAGCCAGTTCATTCAGCGTATTCCCAATTTCATACAAGCTCAGCCAACTAAAGCCACGAGCAGTATGGATACCTCCCATTTTGAGGAGCATTTTGTCTTTTGCAAGGTCAAAATTGATGCGCTCAAAACCTGCTCTGAGGTTCTTTTTCATGTACTCAATACGCGTGCTGTTGCAATCCAAATAGCGACGAGTCGCATTGTAGTAATAAATCTGAGTGGTCGCCACAATAGCATCTGCAATGGCTGTATTTTCGCTATGAAGAGGAGAAAAAGTAGCTAAGTATCGCTTCATCAATGGCGAGTTGTGCATCAAAACGGCTAAATCCTGATCTCCACTCTTTTCCAATTCATAATATGCCATTAAGCTGTCCTTTACTTCCTTGTAAAAAGCGGAATGTTTTGCCTGATTTGCCGTAGAAATGTTTTGATACATTCGATCAATCAAGGGCTCGTAGCCATAAATGAACTCTTGATCTAAGCCCAGTAAATTCCAGTTGTGAGTAGCTGCTTGAGCTAAAAACTGTGCATCTTCTTGATGCTCGAAAAATGGAATGGCACAATAATAATCTCCCTCTTCATCTACATAATATTGGCTATTGAAATCGTGTAATTGCTTTGTTGTGGATTGGGCATCTTCTGCAAACTCAGCAAGGATTTTACCTGAAATTGGGCCGACTTCTAATGCGAAAGTGTTAAAATCTTCCGCTGCTAACATTGGAATCAAAGCATTGGTAAATTCTGAAATCCGATACGAACCATGATATTCTCCAAGCAAAACGTACTGGTGCAATGCTACTTCTTTCTCAAAAAAAGCTTTGGCATCGCCTGTAATTTTGCCATCTACCACATCAAAATGATAAGTATAAGGTTTTAGGTCTTCCATTTTGATACTATCACGCTTTTTCTGTGCGCTTAAATTGAGGCACAGGAAAAGGATCATTAGTAGGAAATAGGTCTTGTTTAGCATGATCTTGTTTTTTAATTACTTGTAAATCAAGGGAGTAGATGATGATGGGTCGAACGTATTGTATCTTAGCATTTATCAACTGAAATCTTGCAGGAAATTGGCAAGAGTTGGTTTTGCTACATTGCTTTTTGAATATCGAATATCGAACAAGGAATGTTGAATGTCGAAGTAGGTACACGTCCTATTGGCAAACTTCAGTATTCGTTATTCTTTGTTCAGTATTCGTTATTCTGTGTTTGGGTAGGAGTAGAATTGATACGTTCGACCTCGTTTGACTTTTAATAATACGAAAATAAATGGTAGCTGCTTTGCCGCGTTAGGAATGACGTATTAATAAATGTACATTCTTGAGTAGCTTAATTTTGGTTCTAGTATTTGCTTTGAAAGTGGGAGCATATCTGGATATTTGACCAATTTCAAAGTGAAGACTAGAGACAAAAGAAACAGTCAAGAGTGGACATTTATTTGTGCACCATTCCTTAGTGGTACGAGTCCTTAATTTTGAGCTAGAGCTTGTGCTTTAGGACTATTCTTCTTTGCTTGTATTTGTTTCTTATCTGACATCAATCTCACTTTAATATCTGGATAGTGCTTTTCAAAAGCCTCTTTCATACCATACACATGACCTGCACCGACGATGACAATATTGCGCTGATGCGGCATGGCTTGCACTTGCTCCGCAATGTTTTTCACCATACCATGGTTGCGATTGTCCCAGTACCTATTTCCATCCGAACAAGCTTCTGTTGCTACAGTGATATACTCGAAGGAATTAAGTAGATGCATCTGTTCAATCGACTTAGCAGAGTTGACTTGTTTACCTAAAGAAGCAGAGAGTCCACTAAATATATCTTTAGTAGTTAATTTTCGCATTAGCTTTCCCGCCGCTTTCTCGTTGCCATTCTCTTTCCCTTCTTTGGCACAAGTTCTCCAAGCTTTTGCATATTGTGGATTCTCTTTTTGGTCATCCATCGAATAGATATATTTCATGTTTTGAGCAATGGCAAGTTTGGCCGTAATATCTCCGTTTTCATTGCGCGTAGGTTTTGGAGAACCTTCCAATCCATAGCGTTCCAAATAGCGATAGTAGCTATAGTTAGCGTAATCTTTTTGGACAATGAAACACATCTTTAAATATTCAAAATCCTCAGTTTTCATTGCCTGCAAATCTTTCTCCATTAGGCAACTAAATCGTCCTTCATCCATACTAAAAACCGTACTAATCGAATCAGAAAAGTGGAGAAATCTGGAATAGTAATTTCGTAAGCTCAGCGTATCTTCTGCTCGCACTCTTTCTACATAGATCGCATCTGGATTGTACTTTTTCGCCTCCTTCAAAAGTGGCTTATAGCTGTTTTTTACAATTTTAGGTACGGTGTGCATGGTACCGATGATGTAGACTTCTTTTTGCGTTTGGGCAAAGAGATTATTGACTAGAAATATACTAGTGATGAAGATTAGTGCTTTCATAATATTTAAAATTTTGATAATGATCGAGATAATCCTCTAATTTTGAGCTAGCACTTGTGTATTCGTCTTTGCTTGCATTTGTTTCTTATCCGACATCAGTATCACCTTAATATCTGGATAATGCTTTTCAAAAGCTTCTTTCATACCATAAACATGACCCGCTCCTACGATGACAATATTTTTCTGATGCGACATACTTTGTACTTGTTCAGCAATATTTTTTACCATGCTGTAGTTACGATTATCCCAGTATCTATTGCCATCTAAACAGGCTTCTGTAGCAACCGTGACGTACTCGAAGGAATTGAGGCGGTGCATTTGCTTAATGGACTTAGCAGAGTTGGTTTGCTTACCCAAGTAACCAGAAAGCCCACTCACTATACCTTTGGTCATCAATTTTTTCACCAATTTGCTTGATGCTTCCTGATTTCCATTTTCTCTACCTTCTGTGGCACAAGTGCTCCATGCCTCGTGATATTTTGATCGCTCTTTTTGGTCATCCATCGCATAAATGTATTTCATATTTTGAGCAATGGCTAATTTGGCAGTAAGATCACCGTTTTCGTCACGTGTAGGTTCAGGAGAACCCTCTAATCCATGGCGTTTCAAATAACCATAATAGCTATAATTCGCATAGTCCTTTTTGATGAGAAAACACCTTTCCAAATATTCAAAATCTTCAGTCTCCATTGCCTGTAAATCCTTGTTCATCAGACGATTAAATTTAGTTTCTTCCACCTCAAAGACTAAACCAATAGAATCCGATAGGTGAATAAACTTGGGAGAATCATTCTGCATACTCAAAGTATCTTCTGGACTCACTGTTTCTACATAAATGGCTTCTGGGTTGTAGGATTTTGCTTTTTTCAAAAGTGGCTTGTAGCTATTTTTTACAATTTTGGGTACGGTGTGCATGGTACCGATGATATAGACTTCTTTTTGAGTTTGAGCAAAGAGGTTACTAACTAAGAATAGGCTGATGATGAAATTTAGTGTTTTCATGATGTCTAAAATTTTATGAGTGGAAAAGGTGATTTCTTTTTTCGATACCTCAAATGTAGAGGCATCAAAAAGACTTTGAAAGTTAAATCTGTGGATTTGAAGAAGTAATCGGTCAATGAAAAAGCAGGAGAAAACTAGAATTCACCGATTGGAAAGTGAAAAACACCGAATAAAGAAGGGAATTCACCGATTCAGTCCTTAATCTTTGACAAAATCAAGTAGTTTCGACGCCTATAAAATCAGTAATATGAAACAACAATACACACGCCTTTTGCTATGGCACTTCATTTTCTATATTGTTTATTACACGGCGAGGGAGGTATTCATTGATAAAGATTTTGAGGCGGTAACCGATTTAGCCACTTTTAAATATGCTTACATGGAAGCTGCTGTTTTCATTAGCTTTTTCTTGTATAGCTTAGGCGTGTATTGGGTTTTATTTCATTATCATAGCAAGACGTGGTGGAGGATCACGCTTATGTTATTTGCTGCAGTTTCTCTAGCTATTGGCTTTCGGTATCTAAGTCAGGAAGTGATTGCACCCTACTTCTTTGGCTTCAGAAACTATACAGAAGGGTTTGCCTTATTTGACTACTACCTAGATAATCTATATTATGCCTCCCTACATGGTGCTATTGGCTTCACCTTTTTCTATTTCCAATTTTCTAAATATAAAGATCAAAAGCAACGAGAACTCCTCATTCAAAATAAAAAAACGGAACTGGCTTATTTGCGCTCCCAAATTAATCCGCATTTCTTGTTCAATACCCTTAATAACATATACAGCCTAGTTTACCAAAAATCAGATGATGCTTTAAAATCCGTGGAGAAATTGACCGCCATGTTGCGCTATGGATTGTACGAGCAAGAAGAGTTTGTGCCGCTAGAGCAAGAAATCAAACATCTTTATAATTTCATTGAACTAGAGCGAATACGCTACGATTATGATTTGCAATTAGAACTCAACATCAATGAAAATACGCAAGGCTTCAAAGTGCCTCCTTTTTTACTCATTCCTTTTGTTGAAAATGCGTTTAAACATGGAAATTTGAGGCAGCCGTTAGTTATTGACTTGAATATTGAAAATGAAACCTTAATTTTCATAGTTCAAAATGCAGTAAAACCTAAACAAAAAGATCGAGTTGGAGGTATTGGTTTGGAAAATGTTAGAAAGCGGTTGGAATTAATCTATGAAGAACAACATGTTTTAGAGGTGAAAGCGACGAAAGAGGGATTTGGAATTCGACTGCTAATAAAAGACCAAGCCTAGATAGATAAAATCCTTATCTTTACAGACAGAATCAAAAAAACATGATTAGACTTCCATATGGTATTAGCAATTTTGATACGCTCATCTCTGAGGGCTATCACTTTGTTGATAAAACCATATTTATGGAGCAATTAGAGCAATTTTTCACGCCCTATGTTTTCTTTTTGCGCCCACGCAGATTTGGGAAAAGTCTATTCTTATCTATCCTTGAGTATTACTATGATATAAGGCACAAAGACCAATTTGATCGACTCTTTGGAAAATACTACATTGGAAATCATCCTACTCGTTTGGCTAATCAATACTTAATTTTAAAATTTGATTTTTCCCAAATTGATACAAGCTCGCTCAAAAGTACTCAGCAGGGGTTTTTGACGAATGTTAAAGATGGTGCGCTCCATTTTTTACTAGCCTATCCTGAATTATTTGAGACCGGCGATCAAGCAAAAATAGAACAATCCTCGACGGCTACTGAAATTATACAATTCCTTATCCGAGCAGTAAAATTCTATGCTAAGAAGCAAAAAATCTATTTACTCATTGACGAATACGATCACTTTGCCAATGAAATTTTATCCTTCCGATTTGAAGATTTTACAGATATGGTAGGTAACAATGGTTTTGTTCGTAAATTTTACGAAGCCATTAAAGTAGGGACACAAAGTGGTGTGATAGATCGAATTTTTGTCACGGGCGTTTCTCCAATAACGCTTGACAGTCTGACTAGCGGATTCAATATTTCAACCAACATCAGTCTTTACGAGGAGTTTAGTACTATGCTTGGGTTCAAAGAAGAAGAGGTAGTTCAGCTATTAGAAGGCATTGAAATACAAAAGGAAAAGTTAGAAGAGCTATTGGCTTTGATGCGATCATGGTACAACGGCTATTCGTTTGCTAAAGATGGAGCAAGAAAGGTATATAATTCCGATATGGTACTCTATTTTGCAACAGAATACGCTAGGGCGCAGAAAATACCAGAGCAATTACTGGACATCAATATTGCTACGGACTACAATAAAATTCGTAGGATTTTCAATATCAAGCATCAAGAAAAAAAACATGTTGAATACCTGAATGAACTCCTAGAAACGGGGGAATTGCAAGCAGAGCTAGTGCGTTTATTTGAAATTGAGAAACAATTCGACAGAGAGGACTTCATTAGCTTGCTCTATTATATGGGAATTGTGACGATTGCAGATAGCAATTTTACAACGCTCACTTTTAAGATGCCTAACTACGTCATCAAAGAATTATATTATCAATATTTCTACCAAATCGTTGCGGAACAAAGTGAGCTGCACATTCGGCAAATTGACTTAGTAGAAAAAGTAAAAGCACTGGGACTAAGAAATGATATTCAACCATTGATTGCTCATACTGAATTTATACTAACGGAACTTTCCAATAGAGATAAACGGCAATTTGACGAAAAGCACCTCAAAATTATTTTCACTTCCATCTTATTTACCGTTGGTATCTACAATATTCACCACGAATTTGAAGTAAAAAAATCTGCCCATGAAAAAGGCTATGTCGATATTTTATTGACCAAGCGACCTCCTTTTAAACTTGATTATCAGTTTGTTATAGAAATGAAATATTTGAAAAAGGCAGATGCTAAACAAGCTCAACGGGTGAAATCAGCAGCCAAAGAGCAGCTTAATGCCTATCTTAGTAACGATGCTTACTTATCACAATTAGAAAATCTACGAGCTTACGTTGTCTTATTCGTAGGCAACGAGGGCAGCTTTGAAGAATTGGACATATGATCAAATGCCTAATCATCGACGATGAACCACTAGCCATACAGCTTTTAGCGGACTATGTACAAAAAAGCAAGGACTTAGAACTAGTCCATACTTTTTCCAATCCAATCGAAGCCCTCCATTTTTTGGCAGAAAATGAAGTGGATTTACTCTTCCTAGATATTCAAATGCCAGAATTGACAGGAATTCAGTTGATGAAAATCACCAAAGGAAAATACCAAGTGATTCTCACTACGGCTTACGACCAATACGCACTGGATAGTTACGATTTTGATGTCATTGATTATTTAATGAAGCCGATTAGCTTGGATCGATTCATGTTAGCCGTAGAGAAAGCGAAAAAGCGGATACAAACAGAAACTCCAGTCGTGGTTGTGAAGGAAACTGCTAACACTAAAGACTACATTTTCGTCAAAAGTGGCTATAAAACCTTAAAAATCAATCTTTCAGATATTTTACACCTTGAAAGTTTAGGCGACTATGTTGCCATTCATACCGAAAACGAAAAAATATTGACCCTAGAAAATATGAGCCATTTTGAAGATATTCTACCTTCAGAAGACTTCCTTCGTGTTCATCGCTCTCACATCATCGCACTTTCCAAAATCAACTTCATCGAACGCAATCGGATCGTCATTCAAGAAAAATACATTCCAATTAGTGCAAGTTACCAAGCCGCTTTTTGGGAACGCATCACTGGATAACTGACACTATCAACTTGACGGACTACTAAGTTTACAAAGCACAATCAGGCAAGCAGAAAACGAATAGCAACCTATTCGGTCAGTTCGATCAACTCAATGCGATAAACATTCTTTTGTTCATCTAACGATATACGGTAAGCAATTTCTTGCCGCATAACACCTAGACCATCGTGGTTTCATTTTTTGGATAAACTTGGAACACCCCTAATTTGGAATAAAAAAGTACATTTTCATTTTGAGCATCTTCACTCCATCACCACCACCCGTTCCACCACAAACGCATTGCCGACTTGTACTTTTAAAAAGTAGATACCTGCGGGATAAGCGGACAGGTCTAGCTTTTGATTCAATGCTTGGGGGCGGTCGGAAGAGAAGGCTTGAAGCCGTTGTCCTCGCAGGTCGAATAGATCAATTTGATAGCCTTTGATGCTCGGGAAATCCATTTTCAGGTGGAGTATACCCGTCGTTGGATTGGGATAGAGTTGTAGGTACTGTGCTATATCTAAGTCGGTGGTAGTGGTACTCAGACGAAGGTCGATGGCTTCCGATACAATGGTGCAGCCGATGGCATCGGTGGCAATGAGTCGGTACGTCCCCACGGCTAAACTATCGAAAGGACTGCCGCTGTTGGCAATGATGATCGTATCTTGCATCAGACGGAGGTCGTAGGGCGGAACACCACCTGCCAGCGATGCGGCAATACTGCCCTGTCCCGTTAGCCCAGTGGGGGATTGCACCCGAATGGAATCGAAAAAGAAAACGGGCGGTGCGGCGATATCGACGCTATCTACCGTGCGACAACCGTTGCCGTCGATGATGGTCACGGTGTACTCGCCTGCTGCTAGCCCATCGACTTCGGCTGTATTCGCACCATTGCTCCAAGTGTAGAAAGCCATTCCCGAGCCGCCTGTAATTTCGACCCTCGCCGAGCCATCCTCAAAACTGTTGCAACTGGGACTTTCACCAAGGACTTCGGTCGCAAAAACTTCCACATCAACCGTGAAACTGCAAGTCGCCTGATTGCCAGATCGGTCTTCTACTTGGTAGCTTTGTACCGTTGTGCCTGCTGGGAAAATGCTACCACTTTCCAGCCCATTTACTAGGCTTAGGCTAAAATCGTTTTGGCAGTTGTCCAGCACGAGGGGCGCAGCAAAAGTGATTGGAGTATTGCTAGCACACTGTATAATTTCGATATCATCAGGGCAGCTAATTGTCGGCGCGATGGTATCGAGGACGGTCAGCATGAAATTGCTGGCTACGCTGCTGCCGCTGGCATCCACCGCGGTCAAGGTGACTTCGTTGACACCAATATTTTCGCAAGTAAAACGATCTTGGCTGAGTTGTAGGTTAGGAAAAAGACAGGGCAGCACACCTGTTTGCAAGACCTGAGTGGAGCTAATCGCTGCTTGTCCCAGTTCGTCCAGATAAAGCACGGGATCATTGGTCGGCAGTGTGTTGATTAAGGGCAAAAGCTGTACATTATCAATCCCGACTTGGGTGCGAGTCGCGGCTGTTCCTGCATCTGGATAGCTGCTTTCGACTTGGATCGCGATATTGCTCGAACGAGCGGGTAGCACAAAAGTATTGGAACTTAACCATTCATTTAGTGCCATATCATCGTCTAGCTCGATGCGTCCGTAGATTTGGGTTTGGTTGTTCTCGGGATGAGTTGCTATCAGTACGATAGAACTTTCGGGCAGACGCTGGTTGATATTGAAATCTAGGCGGAGCAGGAAAAAATCAGCGATGTTTTCGTCCAAATCAATGGTTTGTCTAATGGAGGTGGAATAGTTGCTACTGCCTGAAAATAGGAGGTAACCATTGCCGTCGCTGCCTGCTGTATTACGGATTGTTTCGGGAGCGTTTTGTCCACTTGTCCAGTCGTTCATGCCTTGCGCAAAACTACCATTTTGGAGGACAATATCCGAGCAGGCAAAGTCCTGTTGCTCGCCGCAAAAAATCGTTCGCGTAGCGGTGTAGGTGAGGTTGCAAATACCATTATCATCTGTCAGTCTGGTGATGGTTACTTGCAGTTCGTAGGTTGCGCCATTCACTAGATCAAAGACGACAGCCTCCTTTCCCGCCGAAGTTCTTCTTTGCATACGGTCATCATTCGTTCGATCTATTAGTCGCCACGAGAACTGATCGCAGCTTTTCATTCGATTCGGTGCTAGATGTAACTGGCAATTACTGATCCAGTTGTCCCAATCTGGCAATCCGTCTTCCGATACCCAGTCCGACTGCCCAGCAGATTCGTGCAACCAATCAGAGGCTAGATTGCTACAATTACAACTTTCTTCGCAGCTATTGTCAAATTCAATCGTACATATGCAAGCCGTTTCGCCACAAGTGGTCATCAAATTTAAACGGTATTGCCCCAATGCTTGGAATAGGCTATCGCTCAGCGGGATCAGATTATTGGGAAGCCCATTTTCATTGTTGGTATTGAGGTTTACGAAGCCGCTACTTTTGTCGTTGCTAGCCAAATGCGTCAACTCCCAAGTCAAGCTACTTCCAGACGGACAGTCGCTATCGGGGCAAGTGTAGTCGAAAGCCAATATGCGATCACTGGCTGGGCATTTTAGGTCGTAGACGATTTGCGCATCGCAGCTTAGGTTGAGCGTACTCGCATTGCCTTCGATGAGTTGTAGGTTGTTGAATTGCCCGCAACTACAAATATCGCTCTCGCAATCCTCAGAAATAACAAAGCGTAGCCGACATCGACAACTTTCTTCCCCACAGCTCCCAGCTACAATGATGGTATAGACACCAGCCGTATGGAACAAATCGGTGGGAATATCGAAATTGAAGCCCAAGAGCGTATTGTTTAGATCGCCAGAGGCAATTAAATCGCGATCTTTGAGCAAATTCCATTGTAGATCAGACATCCGACAATCTCCATTGCAACGCGTTCGTCCAATTAATTTGTAAATCGTATCTTCTACATCTGGACAGTCCAAAACGATGGGTTGCGCATTGCAAGCTAAATCGACGGCAGTTTCGGACGACGCACCAAAACTAATGTTCTCGAATACGCCACAGGTACAAGCTTCTTCGCAACCCACACGGAAAGTCAAATTGCAGCCCTCGCAAA
>JBCDKV010000046.1:0-13531 GCA_038746215.1 Bacteroidota bacterium
AAACCAATATTTTATGAACCTGACTGCATGAAAAATAAACCCCGTATCCAGATATGCAGTTAATTTTTCACCTTGTCAGAACCACAAACTCCTGATTTCTAGTTCAATCCTGCTCCAAACAAGCTCTTAAGAACCCCCTTTGAGCACCCGAAAATCCTCCTTTATAGATTTTCGGGTGCGACTACATGAAATAGGAACGATAATTCTCCCTTTTAATCACCAAAACGACATTTTGAGATGCGCCCCTTGAAATCTGCATCCAAATAGAACACACGAATCACTTTTCTTGATAGCTAGCCAACAGCCAAAACATCACCCTCTTAACGGCATTCCCGTCGTTGCGGAACGCAAAAATTTACCCCAAGTCAGATTATCTTGACCTGCTTTGTGGTTTTGTGCTCTTTCGATGGCATAATTGGCGGCGTTCTCTACGATCCAGTCAAAATTATCGCGACCTACGGAATGGATGTCTGCATCTGGTGCTGGATTACAAAAGTCAATCGCATAAGGTACGCCATCGCGGATAGCAAACTCTACGGTATTGAAATCATAGCCCAGTCCATTACAGATTTTTAGCACCAATTCCTCCATTTTGTCATACATGGATTGTGGAATGTCGAAGTGGGCGGCGTAGCGCAAATGATGTGGATTGCGTGGCTCGTAGTGCATGATACGAACGTGTTTGCCTCCCAAACCATAGCAACGGAAATAAGAGGTAAATTCGATGTTTTCCTGTAGCATCATCACCAACTGTCCCGTTTCATCGTAGGCTTTAAAAAATTCTTCTCTGTTGTGGACTTTATACACGTTTTTCCAGCCACCACCAGCAAAAGGTTTCATGAAAGCAGGAAAACCAATATATTCAAAAATACCGTCCCAGTCCATAAAATCCATATTTGTAAAGGATTCTGCGCTCGTATCCGTCGGACGATCCTTGGACGGCAGCAAGACCGTATTGGGGACGGGTATATCTATATTGACTGCCAGTGCGTTGTTGAAAAATTTCTCGTCAGCACTCCACCAAAACGGGTTGTTGATGACTGCTGTGCCTCCGATAGCTGCATTTTTCAGGTAAGCTCTGTAAAAAGGCACGTCTTGCGAAATACGGTCGATGATGACCGCATAATCACTCACTGCGCCTTGCACTACTTTGTCTATGCGTACGGGTTCGGCCATGATACCATCCACTTTTTTAGCGTTCACACGTTCTACAAATGCTTGTGGGAAAGTTCGTTCTTGACCAAATAAGATGCCTATTTTTTTCATTAAAATCTACGTTTATTCTTTCAGGAACAGATGAAAATTTATTTTTTCCTTGTTCCTGAGTATCAAAAGGATTGTTATATAAGTTTGTCTTGTTCTATTGAAACCATTAAGACACGAAAAGCGTGCGATTTTATTTTGATTCAACTCTTTTTCAAAAGGTCTTTGGATAAAAAGTATCAGCTACTTCTACGACTACTACTCCCCCCCCAACAAATTTTTGTGCATCCAAAAATCCCGCTAAGGGATGTATTCTGGGTAGAAAAAACGCTGAAAATGTTATCAAGTGCCGTAGGTACGTACTATGAAAGCCTTACAGTTTGCACCTACGGAGCTTGGACAAGAAAAAATTAGACGTTTCTACCAATAGTTCACCTCTGCGAGGTTTTGGACTTAAGTGTTTTTGACTTGTGAGGGTGATAGACTTCTACGATTCAGATGAGCCTGTCGGAAATTAGTGAAAATTTGTGTTTCCGTCCATAAAAAACCTTTGAGCATACTTGTTGGGCGATTTTTTAACATTAACTCAATGTAAAGTACCGAGAAAAAAGAAAATTCACTAATCACTAAAAAAGCAAAGGTAGACTCAATTTACGACTAATCAATGAATGCGATCAAATTCCTCCATAATTTGTATGACGAGGTCAATATCTTTATAGAAATCTCGAATCATTTCAAAGCTGACATTGGAACGCAGCAAGTGAGGTTCCAAAAAATCGTTGAGTTCTGTGAGGAAGATGTAAATGTCACTATTGATAAAGGAAATATAAAGCTCGCATCTATGTTCTTCCAATGTTGAAATATCATGTCTTGCATCCGACCGTTGTTTGTCTTCCGTCACGACGCGCTTGATGACCACATCCTCTATTATCACTTTTTTGACACTGGTTTTTGGGACATCATTAGGTGTATTTTCTTTCGGTGCATCCAAATAGGTGGTTCGGTCGGCTGTTGTCGGAAGATCGACTTCTTGTACTTTCAACTTCTTAATGGTTTCTTCTTCTATTTTTAGCCCTTCTGTTTCTGCTTGTTGTCCTTTTTCCTTCCGCTCTGCTTCTTTGAGCTTATTGTCAATGTAGCTGTCACAATAGTCGGCGAGTTTGCGCTGGAAAGCATCAGGAATGAGGTATTGACTAAAGCTTTGTGGTGGCTTACCGATGAGTTGCCTAGTTGGGTCGTAGGCGTAAGTATTAAAAATATCTTGGTAGGGCGCATCCATCAGTTGATTGGTGATGTTTTCTCCGCCTTGGCTCAGCATATTTTTGATGGGACGATCCAAAAACTGCACTTTCCATTTGGGCAAAATGAGGAGTTTTCCAATGATCTCTTCATCCAATTGGGTGTGTAAGAAAATGCCTTTGAATACTTCTTTCAATCGCCCATCCACCCTAGACTTATCTTGCACCCTGATTTCGCACAGCTCAAATTCTAAATTCCCAACCGCCCCCGTAATTTGATCTTCGCCTTGGTAAATTTCAGCAGCAGTACCAAAAATCTGGCTATTCAAAAACTGCTCTTTAGGTAAAAACTGCTTTGCATTGTACTTGAATTCGCCGTAGTTCAAGCGATCATCCATGAAGTCCATGAGCAGGTTCACGATATTGGGTTTGAAGGTCAATCTGAACCGTTGTATTTGATACAGCAGCCAAGATACGTACATGAATATCGGGATGACGCCTATCAACGTAATAATCAATACATCGATATATAATTCGATGAGAATGACTGCGAAAATTAGAATTAAAGACAGAAACAATAGGCGAATTAGACGCGTTCTGCGCAGTTCCATCCGAACCAGTTCGGGATGAATAGTGTGGTTGTAATAGATTCTAAATTCTTCTAGGCGTCGCATGTGTTGCTGTCAAATTGAGTCGCAAGATATGAAATTATGTTTTTACTCCTATTTTTGGATAAGTTTATCCGCTTGATTGACATTATTTTTTGAGAACTAAAATGTCAACTACTTTTTTCCCAAATAAACTTGTCGCTTAGCTAAAGTAAAAACCAACAGACTGCATTCATGCTACCAATCCTTAAAACATAGGGTGTTCATTCTGACAGAAGTTAGCCGTACAGAGTTTTTGGATATATGAAAATTCATGTGTAATATTCTTATTTGAGGGAGTAAATTACTCTTATAACTCTGTAAATAAATATGTCAAAAAACTTAATTTGTCTAGTTTGTATTGACCTTAATTGTTTGATTAACAATAACTTGAAATTATTTTAGTCTATTGTATTACAGATGTTGTTTACTACTTTTTCAACATTAGAAAAGTCTTAGGAAATAGTATGAATCACTACTTTTCAGTAAGATTTTTCTAAAATATGCTTCTTGTAGTGGACAATTTTTGTGTACGGCTAACTTCTGTCAGAATGAACACCCTATGTCAGACCACAAAGAGCAGTTTTTGGTGGAACGTTTAAGGAAATCTAGTGCCTTTATTTCAGAACTATCAATGGTGGCAGAAGTAGGCGGAAAGATTGTTGGACATATTTTATTGACCAAGCTGAAAATTAAGCAAGAAACGAATGAATTCGACTCATTGGCCCTAGCACCAGTCTCTGTTTTACCTGAGTTTCAAGGAAAAGGTATAGGTGGGAAATTAATACTCGAGTCACATAAAAAAGCCAAGGCATTAGGACATAAATCAATCGTTCTGCTTGGTCACGAAAAATATTACCCCAGATTTGGTTATGAACAGGCAGCTAAATATGGGATTGAATTACCTTTTGAAGTGCCAAAAGAGAACTGTATGGTGATTGAATTAGTTGAAAATGGTCTGAATGGCGTAAGAGGGATGGTTGAATATCCAAAAGAGTTTAGCGAATAAAGAAACGGCAACACAATCGAATAGATGTATGACAGTCAAATAACCAACAGCATACCGCTCACATCACCGTACGTTCGGGTCGCTGTAATGTCCAGTCGTCGTCTGTTTCTGATGGCTCAGAGCTGGTTTGGATTTTAGAGCTTGTTTGGAATTTTTACAAACTGATAATCAGTAGTTTGCGGTTCTGACAAGGTGGGAAATTAGTTGCATATCTGGATACGGAACTCATTTTTCATGCAGTCAGGTTCGTAAAATGTTGGTTATCAGGCAGGAAAAATCCAAACAAGCTCTTAATCTTTGAGTCGAAAACGATCACAGTAATGAAAAACAAAATAGTCGTCATTGGGAGCACCAACGTAGATATGGTTATGCAGTTAAGCACTTTGCCCAAGCCAGGCGAAACGATTGGTAACGGACAATTTGAGTTGTTCCATGGTGGAAAAGGTGCGAATCAGGCAGTGGCCGCCGCCAGAGCAGGTGGAGCAGTACATTTTGTAAGTTGTTTGGGCAAAGATCATTTTGCATCTGATTTGCGATCCAATTTTGAAGCAGATGGCATTCAAACCGATTATATTTTTGTGCTAGAGGAGGTGTCTACGGGTACGGCTTTGATTATGGTGGATGAGCAAGCAGAAAATTGCATTGGGGTTGCGCCAGGAGCAAATGGAAAACTATCGCCTCAGCACATTGAACAAGCAAAAGCAGTAATTGAAAATGCAGATTATGTGTTGTTGCAGTTTGAAATTCCGATGGAAAGTGTGCATTATGCTATTTATCTAGCGCACAAATTGGGCAGCAAAGTAATCGTCAATCCAGCACCTGCGGCAGAATTATCGGATGAAATTTTACGCAAAATAGAAATATTGGTCTTAAACGAATCCGAAGCTGCTTTTTTAATTGGTGGCAAGCAAGAAAATCAGAAGGCAGCGGAGATCGCACAGTATTTTCTAGATAAAGGAGTACAACAAGTCGTGCTGACACTCGGCGCGAAAGGTGCATACATCGCAAATACAAAAGAACGTACTCATATACCAACTTTTAAGGTGAACGCAGTAGACACGACGGGAGCGGGCGATACTTTTTGTGGGGCTTTGGCGGCTCGCCTGCAAGTAGCAGATAGCTTGGAAACAGCCGCTATTTTTGCCAGTGCAGCGGCGGCTATTGCAGTCACAGGGGCGGGCGCACAGTCTTCGATACCTCATCGTACGAAAATTGAAAATTTCTTAGCAAATCAAGGCGAAAGCGATAAAAAACAGCAATGAACACAGCACATACCGTAAAAAATTTATATGCCATCATTGGCTACCCACTCTCCCACTCTTTTTCTCCCAAATACTTTACCACCAAATTCGAGCGTGAACAAATACCCGATTCCGCTTACATTGCACTGCCCATCGAAAACATTCATCAGTTGCCCAACTTACTGCAAACGTACCCCAATCTTCGAGGACTCAATGTGACGCTTCCTTACAAACAAGCAGTTTTTGAATACTTGGACGAAGTGGACGAAGGCGCAGCTACCATTGGAGCGGTGAACACCATCAACATTCGAGACGGACAACTGAAAGGCTATAATACCGACGCCATCGGCTTCGAAGTCTCGTTGAAAGAATTGCTCGGAGGAGCAGCGAATACTCAAATCAAAGCCTTGGTATTGGGAAGTGGTGGAGCAGCAAAAGCCGTAAATTATGTTTTGGGGCAAATGGGCATCGCCTATCAAGTCGTATCGAGAACCGCCGAAAAAGGGGATTTGACTTACGAAAAAATTACGCCAGATGCGTTACAAGCGCATACTTTAATCGTCAATACAACACCTTTGGGCATGCACCCGAATGTAAATTTTGCGCCTAATTTACCTTACGAAGCTTTGCGCCAGGAACACTTTCTGTACGACCTTGTTTACAATCCGTCAGAGACCCTATTCTTGAAAAACGGAAAAGATCGAGGTGCAGCGATCATGAATGGCTTGAAGATGTTACATTTACAAGCAGAGGCTGCGTGGGAGATTTGGAATGATATGCCATGAAGTGTTAAGAAAAAGGAGATTTTGTACCTTCTTGTTGAATTGTCCAATTGTTGAATTGTCCAATTGTTGAATTGTCCAATTGTTGAATTATAAATGCGTAGTCAGCAGTAATTTCACAATTCGGTACATGAAACGCTGATTATCAAAACTATTTAAGTCTATTAACTACAACACAGAAAAAATGAACGACATAGGCAAGCCCGTCTACCACTCCAACCAAAAGCTCATCGAAGTGATTAAATCTTCTAATATCAGGAAGTTCAAGCCTGCTACCAGCGATATTGATTTTTCCAATACAGAAATTGCCTTTGCCCACAAATCGGATAAGGCACTAAAGAAAACGGCTTTCCTATTTCGAGTGATGAACAAGCCATTCTTGGTAAATGTGGGTTCTAAATTGGGCGTTTGGGCGGTTAAATGGCGTTTACCTTTCGTTAAAAAAATCGTAGAAAACACCATTTTCCAACAATTTTGCGGTGGCACGACCTTAGCACGTTCTAAACCAACTATTGATGAACTCCAACAATCCAATGTACTTTCTGTATTGGATTACGGAGCGGAAGCGAAAGATAGCGAAGCGGACTTCAATTTGATTATGAATGAGATCATTCGTGGCATTGAGTTTGCTGCTAATAATGAAAGCGTACCCGTGGTCGTTTGCAAGTTATCGGGCATGGCGAGTAACGATTTACTAGAAAAAGTAAGTTTGGGAACGAAGCTAAATGCAAAAGAGCAATCGGCGTGGCAAGGTGTACGAAATAGAGTAGAAACCATCTGTAATGTAGCAGCAGAAAATAGCGTGGCGATCTTTTTTGACGCCGAAGAAAGTTGGATACAAGCCGCCATAGATGGACTCGTAGAGGAAATGATGGAACGCCACAACAAAGAGCAAGCATTGATTTATGGCACTTTCCAAATGTATCGCAAAGATCGCTTGCAGTTTTTGAAAGATGCTTACGATAAAGCACAAGCGGGTGCTTATATTTTAGGTGCAAAGCTGGTGCGCGGTGCTTACATGAAAAAAGAAGGAGAACGAGCGTACGAGATGGGCTACGAATCACCAATACAACCGAGCAAAGCCGCCACAGATCGCGACTTCAATGCTGCGGTTCGCTTTTGCGTAGAACGCTACCAAGGTATTGCTTCCTGCAATGCTTCGCACAATCAAGAGAGCTGTAAATTACAAGCAGACCTAATTGAGCAGCTAGGATTACCCAAGAATCATTCGCACCTCAACTTTTGTCAGCTAATGGGTATGAGCGATCATTTGACCTTTAACTTAGCGCAATCGGGCTTCAACGTAGCTAAATATGTCGTCTACGGTCCAGTGCGTGAGGTATTGCCCTATTTGGTTAGACGCGCAGAGGAAAATACTTCCGTCACGGGCGATATGAGCCGCGAGTTGTCTTTCATTGAAACAGAAGTAAATCGTAGGGATTTGTAGGTTTATATCTTACTAGCGGATATTTGAAGTAGAGCAGTCAGATCGCTCTGCTGTCAGAAAAACCAAACCCGATATAAAGCATTGATTATTAATATACTTTTCTCGCCTCTGACAGTCTGGAAAGAACGATCTAATCTCTGATTTCTCAAAATGTCCATTGGTAAGGGTTCAGATTTAGGTGTGTACGAGGTTTTTGACAATTCTTAAAATAAGTCTTGGCAAATCCTTTGAGATCGCGCAACAAGTATGCTTAGAGATCTTTTGTGGACGGAAACACAAATTTTTCCTGAAAAATTTGTGTTTCCGTCCAAAGAGAGTTACGAAGCATATCTGTTGCGCGATTTTCTTGCATTGACTCAGGCTGATTTCAAGTAAAATGTTGGGAAAAATAGGATTTCGTACAGCCCTGTCAGATATCTAGACTACTGTACATTTTAGATTGCAGAACAAAAGAAGCAGGTCACATAGCTACCTAGCCGCTTTTCTTAGTGTTTCTAAGTGTTTCAATTTGTGCTTTGTCCAGTAATTTAGTAGATCTCGTTAACGCCTAAACACCAAAAAATAAGATTCCACCCTACATCCGCATCAATTTCTAAAAACTGTAAAAAAAATTTACTGCTTGCAAAAGGCTACAATTATGTCTAAAGTCCGTTTATCTTTGCAGATGTCGAGGATGTTTGATTGTGGAGAACAGAAGTTGAAGAAAATGGTAAGTCTATTTAGATCGTAAGATCATAACGATAGTTAGCACCCTAAATCAATAAGTAAGCTTATCGAAAAAAACAAAGATAACATGAGTCGAGCGGCACTACAAGAACAGCTCAAAGAACGGATACTGGTGATAGACGGCGCGATGGGTACGATGATACAACAGTACCAGCTCACAGAAGAAGATTACAGAGGAACACATTTCGCGGATTGGTCGTGTGACATCAAGGGTAATAACGATATCTTGTCCATTACCCAGCCCGCAATCATCAAAGCCATCCACAAAGCCTATCTAGCGGCAGGAGCTGATATTATAGAAACCAATTCTTTTAGTGGTACTAATATTGCGCAGGCAGATTACGAAATGGAAGAAGTCGCTTACGATATTAACTACCATGCTGCTAAATGCGCGAAAGAAGCGGTCATTGAATTTCAAGCCAATGAAGAAAATACTAAGCCTCGTTTCGTGGCGGGTGCGATGGGGCCGACCAACAGAACCGCTTCGATCTCTCCCGACATCAACAATCCAGGCTATCGAGCAGTCACTTTCGATGAATTAAAAGCTGCTTATTACGAGCAAGCAAAGGGTTTAATGGAAGGAGGCGCAGATTTACTTTTGCTAGAAACCATAACGGATACTTTAAACACCAAAGCAGGACTTTTTGCCATTGATGAGCTCTTTGAAGACCAAGGAAAAACGCTACCAGTCATTATTTCGGGTACGATTACCGACGCAAGTGGGCGGACGCTTTCGGGACAAACCATCGAAGCTTTCTGGATTTCAGTGAAGCACGCCAGACCCATTTGTGTGGGTTTAAATTGTGCTTTGGGTGCGCAGGAGATGCGCCCACATCTAGAAGCACTCGCCAAAGTTGCCGATACGAACGTACATGCTTACCCAAACGCAGGACTACCTAACGAATTTGGAGAATACGATCAGAGTCCCGAAGAAATGAGCGACTACATCCGCGACTTCGCAGCCAGTGGGTTTGTCAATGTCATCGGTGGCTGCTGCGGAACGACGCCCGATCATATCCGCTTGATGTCGGAAGCGGTGAAAGGTATTGTACCACGAAGTATTCCCAAGGCTGATCCTTATACGATGTTAAGTGGGCTAGAACCACTAGTCATTCGTCCCGAAACCAATTTTGTCAATGTAGGTGAACGCACCAATGTGACGGGTTCGCGCAAATTTGCTCGCCTCATCAAATCGGGTGATTACGACGAAGCCCTATCCGTCGCGCTACATCAGGTAGAAGGCGGTGCGCAAATCATTGATGTGAATATGGACGAAGGGCTATTGGACAGCGAAGAGGTCATGGTCGAGTTTTTGAACCTAGTGATGGCAGAACCTGATATTGCGAAGTTGCCCATTATGATTGATTCGTCCAAATTTAGTGTCATCGAGGCAGGTCTGAAATGTGTGCAAGGAAAATGTGTCGTCAATTCCATTTCTATGAAAGAAGGGGAAGCGGAATTCATTCGGCAAGCTAAAATCGTGAGACGCTACGGTGCGGCTGCCGTGGTGATGGCTTTTGATGAAATGGGACAAGCGGACACCGCCGAGCGGAAAGTGGAAATTTGCGAACGTGCTTATCACATACTCGTCAATCAAGTAGGATTCGATCCTTCTGATATTATCTTTGATCCGAATATTTTTGCGGTTGCGACGGGCATCGAAGAACACAACGAATACGCCGTCAATTTTATAGAAGCGACTCGTGAGATCAAGACTCGTTGCCCAGGTGCAAAAATCAGTGGTGGCGTCAGTAATATATCCTTTTCTTTCCGTGGAAATAATGTCGTTCGAGAGGCCATGCACTCCGCTTTTTTATACCACGCCATTGATGCGGGTATGGATATGGGCATCGTGAACGCAGGAATGATAGAGGTTTACGAAGATATTCCCGAAGACCTATTGAATCGAGTAGAAGATGTACTTTTCAATAAGCGCAACGACGCCACCGAACGGCTGACTGAATTTGCTGAACAATTGAAAGGCAGTGGCGGTAAGGCAGTGAAAAAGGATTTGGCTTGGCGCGAAAGTAGTTTGCAGGCACGACTTACTCATTCTTTGGTGCGAGGTATCACGGCATTCATCGAAGAAGATGTGGAAGAAGCACGTTTGCAAGCCGACGCACCCATCGAAGTGATAGAAGGTCCTTTGATGAAAGGTATGAACGTGGTGGGCGACTTATTTGGGCAGGGAAAAATGTTCTTACCACAGGTGGTTAAGAGTGCTAGGGTGATGAAAAAAGCAGTTGCGCATCTGACGCCCTACATTGAAGCCGCTAAAACAGCGGGTGGCAGAAGTTCTAAAGGAAGGATTCTTCTGGCTACGGTGAAAGGAGACGTACACGACATTGGCAAAAATATTGTCGGCGTGGTATTGGGTTGTAATAATTTTGAGATCATCGATTTGGGGGTCATGGTGCCAGCCGCCAAAATTTTGCAAGTGGCTCGGCAAGAACAAGTGGATTTGATTGGACTGAGTGGATTAATCACGCCTTCGCTAGATGAAATGGTTCACGTAGCCAAGGAAATGCAACGACAAGACTTCAAAATTCCATTGCTCATTGGTGGTGCGACGACTTCCAAAACGCATACTGCCGTGAAGATTGAGCCGCAATACAAATCGCCCGTCATTCACGTATTGGATGCTTCTCGTTCCGTGGCAGTGGCGTCAGCACTGCTAGGCAAAAATGAAGACAAGCGCAGTAATTTTATCTTGGATACCAAAGCAGCATACAATAAAATCAGGGCGGAACGTGGCAACAGAAAAGCCACTAAAAAATTCGTTAGCCTTGAAAAAGCTCGCAATAATAAAGTGCAGATTGATTGGTCGGACTACACGCCACCGCAACCCACTTTTTTGGGGACTAAAGTGTTTGAAGATTATAGCTTAGAGGAATTGACCAACTATATAGATTGGACGCCTTTCTTCACCAGTTGGCAATTAAAAGGACGATTTCCTGCCATCTTGGAGCATAAAATCGTAGGAGAAGAAGCCACAAAACTGTACCAAGATGCGAGGGCGATGCTCCGCCGCATTATAGACGAAAAATGGTTGACGGCAAAAGCAATCGTTGGTTTTTATCCTGCCAATAGTATTGATGATGATGATTTGCTGCTTTATCAGGATGCTACTCGCCAAGCCAGTACCAGTAGGCTACACCATCTGCGTCAACAGAACCAAAAAGCACCTGGCATTCCCAATCTAGCACTGAGTGATTTCATTGCGCCACAATCGACAGGTGTGGAAGATTATATCGGTGCATTTGCAGTGACGGCGGGCATTGGGATTGAAAAATGGGTGAAAAAATTCGAGGCAGAACACGACGATTATAGCGCAATTCTACTGAAAGCCTTGGCCGATCGTCTAGCGGAAGCTTTTGCAGAGCGTATGCACGAGCGGGTACGCAAAGAATTTTGGGGCTATGCCCAAACTGAAACTTTGGATAACGAAGCCCTGATCCGAGAAAAATATCAAGGTATTCGACCTGCCCCTGGCTATCCCGCTTGTCCTGAACATACCGAAAAACGCCATCTTTGGGAGTTGATGCAAGTGGAGCAACAAACGGGAATTATACTCACCGAAAGCTGTGCCATGTATCCTGCGGCTTCGGTCAGTGGTTGGTATTTTTCTCATCCAAAATCGATGTATTTCGGTTTGGGACAAATTGCTAAAGATCAAGTTGAGAGCTATGCAAAGCGGAAGGATATGAGTTTGGAAGAAGCGGAAAGATGGTTAGCACCAGTCTTGAATTATGAGGTCTAGTACGATGATTATTGAATTAGGCTTGTACGAAGTCTAAGTTTTGTTAACATTTTACTAGGAAACCGCCTGAGCCGATGCAAGAAGATTGAGCAACAATTATGCTTGGTAAATTTCTTCGGACGGAAACACAAATTTCAACTTATTTTTTGGAGAAAAATAAGTTGAAATTTGTGTTTCCGTCCATAAAAACCCTTTGGGCATACTTGTTGCGCGATCTCAGGAACTTTACCAAGGTTTACCTCAAGCATTGCCAAAAACTTCGTACACGCCTATGAGTAACAAACTGTAGCAGCAAGCTCGGCTACCGATCCAGTGGATTTTAATTCCAATCTCAGAGGAGCAGCCTAGCCAGCAGCTAAAAGCTAATTGCCAATAGCCATACAAGCCTTAGCTCAAAATGGCTTCCAGCGACTTGGAATCATAACCAAGTGCTGATTACGAATCTGTTGTGGTTCAAAAAATACGATCCCAAAAAAGAACAGATCAATGCTGTAACTAACGCGAGGATGCTTTTTGATGGCTTCCCAAGCCGCTTCCATATCGGTAGACCAGTGAATATCGTCGAATACGAAAATTGTTTTGGTGTGTGCTTTTTTCAAACAGTACTCAAAATATTGTAGTGTGGCTGCTTGCTGGTGATTGCCATCAAAAAAGGCAAAATCAAGTTGTGGTAATTGCGCTAGCACTTTGGGCAATTGTTCCTCGAAACGCCCTACGATTGAAGTAATATTTTGGGCATTGAGTAAATGGAAATGCTGCTGTGCACGCGCCGCAATGTTGGGACAGCCTTCGATAGTGATAATTTGACTGTTCAAGGCGGCAAAAGACTGATAAAGGGTGGCAATACCCAGCGAAGTGCCTAGCTCTAGTATCGTTTTGGGCTTATAAAAATTGATGATGCGGAATAGTATGGCACAAAAAGCAGGACGTGTGATTGAGTGCTGCGCGATCTTACGGATTTGCCGCTCGTTAGTTTTATGTATGCGCGAACCCGCACCAAAATCGGTCACTTGAATCGTATTTTTATCTTTCAAAAGCAGATCACGGAGTGCTTCCACTTCATCAAAAGCATAAAAATCTCGACGATCTTCCAAGACTTCCGCTCCAAAAGTGCTCGCCGCTGGTAATTGTATCTTACGATAATGTTGCGCCTCGAAGTAGTAGGAAATATATCGTTTTAGTATGCTGATTTTAGACACGCTTGATGAATGAATTTGCCGTTTATTATTAGGGATATACGAAGTTTTAGAGCTTGTTTGGAGCAGGATTGAACTAGAAATCAGCAGTTTGTGGTTCTGACAAGGTAAAAAATTAACTGCATATCTGGATACGGGGTTTATTTTTCATGCAGTCAGGTTCATAAAATGTTGGTTTATAGGAAAATAGTGCTCCAAACATGCTCTTAAGCTGTTGATTTGTTTACCCGTAGATTCTGTATCTAATGCGAATAACGGGTAAAATGCTCCACCTTCTGGCAG
>JBCDKV010000047.1:0-13530 GCA_038746215.1 Bacteroidota bacterium
AACATTCTCGCAGTGTTGCTTGCAGAAAAGATTAAGTATCTTTTCAACGAAGAGAACCGCTAGCATGAGTGAGCGATCCCAAAGGGTGAACGAACGATCCCTCAGGGTAAAAGTCCAGTGGACTTTTAAGTGAGCGAACCACGCTAGTGGATGGGTGGCAGAACATTCAAGCGAATGAACCGCAAAGCGGACGGGCGGCAAAAAGCCAGAAGCAAAAGACGCCCTATAAAAGTTTAATTCTTAGCCTGATGAAGTATATACTGCAAACGGGGTAAAAAAGTGCTTTCATTTTTGAAAAAAGATAGGTCTTGTTCACATCATTTACCGCTAAATTTGAGGGTAAGTTTTCGCTGAGGAGGAGGTCGACACCTCCTCAGCGAATCAAGGTTTTTTAAGGACAAACTAAGAACATTATGAATCAAGCTGATATTAAGCAGATACCCGAACTATATCCACAACTTGTTGAAAAGTGTCAATCTATTGGCTTCACCATGCCTTCTGATATTTACATTGGTACACTATTAAAATCATTGGTTGCTTCCAAACCACAAGGCAGATTTTTAGAGCTTGGAACTGGAATCGGACTTTCGCTAGTGTGGATGATAGAAGGCTTAGACGCTCATTCTACCCTGATTAGCATAGATAATGACAAGGAATTGATCGCTATAGCAACAGCATATTTTGGTCAAAACCAACAAGTGGAGTTAGTGTCTGTAGATGGTGGTAAATGGCTAGACCACTATCAGGGTGAGCCATTTGATATCTTATTCGCAGATGCTTGGCCAGGAAAGTATAGCCACTTGGATAAAGCACTTTCGCTGGTTAAAGTTGGAGGATTCTATATTATCGATGATATGAAACCTCAGCCTAATTGGCCCGAAGGACATGCTGAAAAGGCAGATCAATTGCTTGAGTACTTAGAAAGTCTAGAGAATTTTGTTTTGACTAAAATGGATTGGTCAACTGGCGTGGTCTTAATGACGAAGATAAAGTAAAGTTTTTCAATCTTGAAGGATTCACCGAGGCTTAGAACATTACTAAAAATTTCGTGTTTGCCTAAAACTTATACCCAAAAGATACCCCTGGCCAAATCCAAAAAACTCTTGCTAATCCACTAAAAGTATCGTTTTCATCGACGGGAACAAAAGTAGGCGAGAGTCCTGCCCTGAATAAAAAATGACCATCTGGACGCTGAAAGCGATACATCAATGCGCCACTAGCCACCACTTGCTCCAGTTCGGTGTTGCCGTCAGTCGTTATGAGTGCCGTAGCACCTAGTCCCAATTCAAATTTGTGCTGCTTTGCGCCAAAAAGATAATTGGGCTGCAAAATGATGTATCCAGCTTCTGGTAGAATAGCAAGACCCGACCGAAACCCCAATTGGTTATCTTTTTTTGCTAGGCGCATATCGTAATTCACACTATAAACCACGCCATTACCCAGCAATTCGACATACACATTTTGCGCCTGCTGTCCATTCAACTGAAAGCCTAGAACGGTAAAAAGCAAACAAATCAATAAGCTAATTTTTTTCATTTCGCAAAGGTAAGTAATGGTCAAATAATAACTTCCCGATTTGTGACCAAGCGTAGGCAAGGCATCCCCTCCCGTCCGCTTTGCGGTTCATTCGCTTGAATGTTCTGCCACCCATCCACTAGCGTGGTTCTCTCACTTAAAAGTCCACTGGACTTTTACCCTGAGGGATCGTTCGTTCACCCTTCGGGAGCGCTCACTCATGCTAGCGGTTCTCTTCGTTGAAAAGATACTTAATCTTTTCTGCAAGCAACACTGCGAGAATGTTAAAAGGCCTCGCCAGCCAAAAGGATTCCTGTGTTTAACTCAGAAAAGGGAACCCTTACATCCCTTTTGCTGAGTAGTATCAGAACAAAATCTGCTCAGTCAAAATGAGGAACTTATTTTTTGTCCATTACTAAGCGATTTTAGCGGTAGTAAAGCATAGGTATACGTCATTCTATGTAGAACCGCTTCTTCCAATTGTCTCAAAACTTTCCCTCCTAACTTTTGTCTCTTAACGGAATCGGACTATTTTTGCGCCCAATTTACAGAAAGCTAATGGCTTTTGGATGAATTGCAACTTATCAATGCTAAGTGCTAGCAGCCAATAGCTAACAGCTAAGTGCCAACAGCTAAAAGCAATTGAATCATGCCTAAAGATACTTCCATCCGTTCCATTCTCATCATTGGTAGTGGTCCCATTATTATCGGTCAAGCTTGTGAATTTGACTATTCTGGTACGCAAGCCGCCCGCGCTTTGCGAGAAGAAGGAATCGAGGTGTCCCTCATTAATTCCAATCCCGCTACCATCATGACCGATCCAATGACCGCCGATCATGTCTACTTACTACCACTAGAGGTAGCAAGTCTGGAGAAGATATTGGAAGAGCGTCAAATTGATGCAGTCTTACCAACGATGGGTGGACAAACTGCACTGAACCTTGCCATCGAAGCGGGTAAACAAGGCGTTTGGGAAAAATACAATACCCGATTGATTGGCGTGGATTTGGATGCCATCGAGTTAGCAGAAAATAGGGAGGAGTTTAGGAAAAAAATGATTGAAATTGGGCTAAAAGTCGCACCTTCTATCATTGCCAATTCCTTTTTGGAAGGAAAAGATGCCGCTCAAAAAATTGGATTTCCACTCGTCATTCGTCCGTCTTACACCCTCGGCGGATATGGTGGTGGATTTGTACATACCGCCAATGAATTTGACGAAGCACTACGTCGTGGTTTGCAAGCCTCTCCGACTCACGAAGTGCTGGTGGAAAAAGCGGTCTTTGGCTGGAAAGAATTTGAGCTGGAATTGCTGCGCGATTCTAATGATAATGTGGTCATCATCTGTACCGTGGAGAATCTGGATCCGATGGGGATTCACACGGGAGATAGCATCACCGTTGCACCAGCCATGACGCTATCTGATAAGTCTTTTCAGGAAATGCGCGATCAAGCCATGCACGCCATGCGTTCGCTCGGCAATTTCGCAGGTGGTTGCAACATTCAGTTTTCTCAAAATCCAGCAACGGAAGAATGGATTGTAATTGAGATCAATCCACGGGTGTCGCGTTCTTCGGCTTTGGCTAGTAAAGCAACGGGTTATCCCATCGCCAAAATCGCGGCAAAACTAGCGATTGGCTATACTTTGGATGAACTAAAAAATGCCATTACGGGTACGACCTCCGCTTATTTCGAGCCAACTTTGGACTATGTGATCGTGAAAATGCCACGCTGGAATTTCCCGAAATTTGTTGGCGCAGATACAACACTAGGTTTGCAGATGAAATCGGTGGGAGAAGCGATGGGTATTGGTCGCAACTTCTTGGAAGCCTTGCAGAAAGCTTGTCAATCTTTAGAGTCAGATCGCATGGGCTTAGGCGCAGATAAGAAAGAATGGATTAAAACGGAAGATATACTGAAACGCCTCGAAACACCGAGCGATGATCGTATTTTCCGAGTCAAAGATGCCTTGCGTTTGGGTGTGCCTAAAAAGACGATTCATAAACTTACCAAAATTGATCCTTGGTTCATCCAGCAAATTGATCGCTTGGTGAAAATGGAGGAGAAACTGATGCGATACAATGTGGCGGAAGATATTCCAAAAGATTTCTTGCGCGACCTCAAACAACTGGGCTATTCCGATGCGCAAATTGCTTGGCTGATGCGAATTAAGGAGGAAGAAGTGAGCCGCTATCGGAAAAAACTAGGGATTCGACGCACTTATAAAATGGTGGATACCTGTGCTGCCGAATTTGAAGCACAAACGCCTTATTTCTACTCCACTTTCGACAGTGAAAACGAAAGTATTCCAAGCGATAAAAAGAAAATTTTAGTCATTGGTTCGGGACCCAATCGTATCGGGCAGGGTATTGAGTTCGACTATTGCTGTGTACACGGCGTCATGGCAATCAAAGAAGCTGGATACGAAGCCATCATGGTCAATTGTAATCCAGAAACCGTCTCCACTGACTTTGACATTGCCGATAAACTCTATTTTGAACCCATTTTCTGGGAGCACCTCATCGAAATCATCGAATTGGAGCAGCCTGAGGGTGTCATCGTACAATTGGGCGGACAAACGGCTTTGAAACTAGCCAAACGTTTAGATGCGGCGGGTATCAAAATCATTGGTACATCTTTCGAGAATATGGATTTAGCGGAAGATCGGGGTGCATTCTCTGATCTTTTGAAAACCCTAGACATTCCGTATCCAGAGTACGGCGCAGCAACCAATGCCGACGAAGCACTAGAAATTGCCAATAAAGTCACTTATCCCGTTTTGGTGCGTCCTTCCTACGTTTTAGGTGGACAAAGAATGCGAATTGTCATTAACGATGAAGAATTGGAACGCCATGTCCTCACCATTTTCAAGCACATGCCTGATAATAAGGTGCTGATCGACCAATTCCTAGAACGAGCAAAAGAAGCAGAGATAGACGCGATTTGCGATGGCGAAGAAGTACACATCATGGGTATCATGGAACACATCGAACCCGCTGGTATCCATTCGGGCGATAGTTCAGCGGTTTTGCCGACTTATAGTCTCTCGGTCAATGCCATTAATCAGATGGTGGAACACACCAAAAAACTGGCAAAAGCACTGAATATCAAAGGCTTAATCAACATCCAATTTGCGGTGAAACCCGCTGCCAAAATGGGCGAAGAAGATCAAGTCTACGTCATCGAAGCCAATCCAAGAGCTTCCAGAACCACGCCTTTCATTGCGAAAGCCTACAAAGTACCCTATCTGAATATTGCGACTAAAGTCATGTTGGGTACACACCAACTTTCTGATTTCAAAATCGAGCCACGTCCGAGCGGTTATGCGATCAAAGTACCAGTGTTCTCTTTCAACAAATTCCCAAATGTGGATAAGAATTTAGGACCAGAAATGAAGTCCACAGGTGAAGCGATTCGTTTCATCGTCGATCTATCTGATCCATTTTTTAGAGAATTGGATCGTCAGCGATATATGTATTTGACCCGCTAGGAGGTGTTGTACTTCATTTGGAGTTGGGGGCGTACGAAGTCCAACTTTTATTAATATTTCACTTACAAATCGCCTGAGTCAATGCAAGATAATCGCGCAGCAGGTATGCTTAGTAATTCTCTTTGGACGGAAACACAAAACCCTTCGGGCATACTTGTTGCGCGATCCCAAGAACTCGACTAAGATTTATTTCAAGCATTGCTCAAAACTTCACACACCCTTAATTTGGAGTAAAGAATTACAGATTCGTTTTCAGTGATTTTTTGAACTGGTGAAAAGGTAAGTAACGGTCAAATAATAACTTCCCAATTTATGACGGCATCTTTTGTCCTGCTCCTACTCAAAAAAGGAAACCCTTACATCCCTTTTGCTGAGTAGTATCAGAATAAAATCTGCTTGATCAAAAATGAGGAACTTATTTTTTGTCCGTTACTAATTAGATACTAGACTTGTTATGCCAGTAAATAAAGGGGCTACGGATATTTCGTACAAAGCGTGAATGAGTAGATTACCGAACAACTATATCAAAATGATAATTTGAAGGCGTTACGAGCCTCTAAAAGGCAGATTTCGGAAAATCATCATTCTTTACACTGGTCTATGAAATCTGAAATTGAGACTGAAGTATTGATTTTTATGGCGTAACAGGTCTACTTATCCAATGACCTTATCCTCAAAATCAATGGTACACGTATAGTGTATCGGGTCTTTGCCCAATATAAACATGTACATGTCCTTCCAACCTCCTTTACTTAGTAACGGTCAAATAATAACTTCCCGATTTATGACGGTATCTTTTGTCCTGCTACTGCGTTGAAAAGCCTCGCCAGCCGATAGGATTCCTACGTTTAACTCAGAAAAGGGAACCCTAAATCCCTTTTACTGAGTAGTAGCAGAACAAAACCTACTCGGTCAAAATGTGGAACTTATTGTTTGTCCGTTACTTAATTAATTTTTTTAACGACTCCATTACCTCTTCTTTATAGGTTCGTCCTATTGGTATAGTGTCATGTTCATGGGTGATTTCATAATTATCAAACTTTAAAACATTATCAATATTAATGATGAATGACCTATGGACACGAATAAATATTTTGGGCAATTGTTTTTCAAATTCTGAGAGCGAAATAAGACTAATGTAATTTTCTTTTCTTGTCACGATTTTTATGTGGTTTTTGATGGCTTCGATATGCAAGATACTATCAAGTTCTATTTTCTGGTAGGCTCGATTCGTCTTGATAAAAATATGCTTAGAGTTGTCTTTTTCTTGGTTGTTCAGATCAATCTCTACCTTATTTATATTGGAAACATTTTCTGCCTTTTTAATAGGAATGTTAAGGTGTTTTTTTAGTCGACTAACTGTTTTTAAAAAACGGTTCAAACCAATCGGCTTCATTAAATAGTCCACTACCTCCAATTCAAAACCGTCTAATGCGTACTCTCGGTGTGCAGTTGTGAGTACGGTTAGTGGTGGCTGCTTCATCATCTTCAATAGGTCAATACCTGTTATTTTTGGCATTTGAATATCTAAGAATAAGACGTCAGTTTCTACATTTTCCATAGCCAAAAATGCCTCTACCGCGCCATGATAAACGCCTACCACCTCAAAGTCAGGAATGTGTGACAGATGTGCTTCAATCACTTTAGTCGCCATAACTTCATCATCTACGATGACACACTTTACCGATTGTTTTTTCGTCTGTTTCATCAATTTGCAAGTTCTATCATTAGAGATACTTCAAAGGCATTATCTTCCGAAATTTCCAAAGTATGCTTGTTAGGATAAAGCAATGACAATCTTTTTCTTATATTTTCTAGGCCAATACCAGATTGAATGGTATCACAGCTTATTTGAATATTGGCATTATAAGAATTTTTAATTTGAAAATGCAAGATATTCTGTTGCACCTCCATACTCAAATTGATAAAGGACGGTTGCTCGTCATTTGCAGGACCATGCTTAAAAGCATTTTCTATAAATGGAATTAGCAATAATGGGGCAATTTTCAAATGTGGCTCTATGTTACTCTTTGAGAAATTAAAATCTAATTTTTGTTGGTACCGCATCAGTTCTAACTCTACGTAACTCTCCAACATTTTTATTTCTTGGGATAGCGTAACGGTCTTGGTATTTCCTTCATAAAGCATAAAACTCAACAGGTTTGATAATTTCACAATCGTCTCGCCTGCATTCTTATCATTAGATAAGACCATGCCATAGATGTTATTCAGTGTATTGAACAAAAAATGGGGTTGAATTTGGTTGCGGAGATATTTGAGTTCTGCTTCAATTTTCTGCTGTACCAGGGCTTGGTTACGCTGCTGCTCATATAAATAGTTCTGGAAAAATTTGATACTTACTACCAAAGCTGTAATGTAGATAAGCTGAATGCCTTTGTAAGCAAACTGTTCAATGGTATAATATTCAGAATCAAGAAAAATTATTGGATGAACGAAGTGGGCATATATTATATACAGCAAGACTGAAAAAAATAAGAGCGTTAAAACACCACAAATTAAGAACGCGAGGTATTGTTCTTTGTACAAAAATCTTGGCATTAAGAAATAAGCAATCGTATACGCTGCACCAATTTTAACGGGAAGCACAACTGCCTCGAAAGCTATCCATTGCCAAAGGACGGAGTTGCCACCTACGAATTTTATAGCATTGCCAATCAGACTGTTTACCGTTATCAAAAATACACTCCATAGCAACCAATAGGCGATGTGCCTACTTAGTCTTTCCCAGTTCCATTCGTCATATTTTTTTAGAAAAATCATATCATAAAAATAGTCTAGCTGCTATTAAATCTCAACCAATAATGACCAATTCAAGCGTAAAAAGGACGGACAACAATATAGAGGGACGAAGAGCAGAATGAGCCAAAATGGTCAAAATATCAAGATTTATACCTTCTATAAGTCATAGTTGGTCGTTCGTCCTTTATCAAAAATTGCTTTTGTGAAGTGATCTATGTTTGTATCGATAATTGAAATTCAGCACTTAGAAAAGTAAAAATGATACGATTACAGATTTTAGTCACCTTACTGTTTGGAAGCTTATCTTTAACGGCACAGTACAAGGTACAAGCTAATCTTCAAGATGAAATAGGCGAGCCATTAATGTTTGCCAATATTTTACTTTTATCCGAAGCAGACGAATTGGTAAAAGGAGAAGTATCGGATATAGAAGGAAATTTTGCAATAGAAAATATTGCTTCGGGTAACTATATTTTAAGCATTCTAGCACTCGGTTACGATGACTTTCGTCAAACAGTAGAAGTTACTTCCGATTTAAATTTAGGTATAATAAAGATAGCCGAAGGTAGTGTAGCATTAGATGAGGTCACCGTTACCACACAAAAAGCTGCCTTTGTTCGCAAGGCTGACCGAACCGTAGTGAATGTGTCGAGTTTGCCAACCGCAGTAGGTGGAAATGCGCTTGAATTATTGGAAAAATCGCCCTCGGTACGTGTGGACAGAGTGAGTAGTGAAGTATCACTTTTGGGTAGAAATGGCGTCTTGGTTTTCATTAACGGAAAGCGTAGCCGATTGGACGGGAACGATTTAATGCAATACTTGGCAAGTATTCCAGCCTCCAATATCGTTTCTTTGGAACTAATCAATAATCCGACAGCCAACTATGATGCGGACGGTACAGGCGGTGTAATCAATATTGCTTTAAAAAATTACGAATCAGATGGTTTTAATGGAAGTACCAATTTATTTAGTGGCTACGGTATAGGCGCAAAGTATGGCGGCGGCTTAGTTTTTAATTATAAATCGAATAAATTGAACATCTACGGAGATGCTTCTACTGCCCAAGATTATACTGCACAAAACTCGGATATAATTTCTGCTATTAATTTTGATGATGGACTTTTAGTCACTAACCAACAAAGTGAACGACCTGTTTATTTGGGCAATTACAGTGGAAAATTGGGCTTGACTTACGATTTTACGCCACGCACTTCTATTGATATATTTGGTTCGTACAGTCGCCGTCGTTGGGAAATGTCCGCCGAAACGACTACCGATTACAGCGGTGAAATTTCACCTACACAAAATGACCTCTTAACGGGCGATGAAATCAATACGACCAACCAGTACAATTTTAGTATTCACCTACAACATCAATTCAAGAGTGATCATTTGCTTTCGGCAGGCTATGATTATTTAAACTTTAGTATTATTAATCCAACAGATTATACCTTGCAAAATTTTGATGATACAGATGATCTGGTAAATCGTCAAGATTTTAAAACCGAAAAGGAAACGCCTTTTGATTTTCACGTAGGTAGATTGGACTACAAAGGGAATTTCAATGAAAAAATCAATTTTGAGACGGGTATCAAAGCAACGGTTTCAGAAGTAGAAAATAATACTTTTTTACTGGATGAAAACGGAATATCTTCATCCAATCCTTTGTTTACTGACCAAATAGATTTAGCAGAACAAATATATGCTGTTTACTTTTCCGTTGATGGACAGTTAGGAAAAAAATATTCATTTACAGGCGGTGTTCGGTACGAGTATTCTAACTTAGAACTTACAGCTAATCAGGGAAATATCAACCGCCAAATTTCAAGATTATTTCCCACTTTTAGTTTGACTCGCAATTTTTCGGAGGTAAGTAGCCTAACGATAGCCTATCGAGAACGGATTTCAAGACCTGGCTTTCAAAACTTAGCACCTGCCTTTTTCTTTTTGAATCCTTACACGGTATTGACTGGTAATATTCAGGCACTACCCAACATAAATCGCACAGCAGAGCTTACACTGAATCATAAAACGCTATTTGCATCACTCAGTTATTCCAATGACGATGCACCAGTTGTGCGCTACGCAATTCCAAAGCTTAACGAAGCAGATAATTTACTGCTCTTGATTTCAGATAATATTGAAAATCGCCACCAAGTTGGTTTGAATGTTGGCTTTCCATTGGAGTTCACTCGCTTTTGGAATTCTCGTTACACGATTGGTGGCTATTTGCGAAGTGATGAAGTTCGTTTTGGCGATGAAACAATTACGGAAAGTAATCCTTTTCTGTCGGTAGATATTGCTCAAAATTTTCAGTTACCTAAAGACTGGTCATTGGAAGTTAGTGGTCGCTGGAACTCCCGTACTTGGCAAGGTACGATTAGCCAACCGCAACAGACATTTATCAATTTTGGCATACAGAAAAAATTCACGAACAGTACACTAGGACTTTCGTGGACAGATATTTTTGATATGGGTTCCTTCTTGGGTTTTATCAATGAATTACCACAACAAGGCGTTAGTTATGACTGGAATTATGACATTGAGGGTAGTATTGTTAGGCTTTCTTATTCGTATAGTTTTGGTGGTAAATTCAAACAGGTTCGTCAATCAGGAGCGAACGATGTTTTGGAGCGAGTGAACAATTAAAGCTTTTAAGTTTCTTACACTTCGGGAGGTCTCTTGGACAGCAATGATGTTTTTTTGAAAAAATCATCAAAACAACATCATTTCTATCCGAAGGGGCTTTTGAAAACGGAATGTAAATTTATTTCTCAGTCATTACCAAAAGATAGTGCTAAGCGAGCAGATAAAAAACTTTAAGCATACTTGTTGAGCAATCTAAGGCATTCCACTAGAATTTACTAACCATATTAAAGTTTGGACGAAAACATTTTAAGTAACTGATAATGAGTTAGCTGCATAAATTTGAATAAATTTTTAACTATCTGATTATCAGTAATTTATAGCATTTCGTCCAAACTTTAATAACCATGCAACAATGAAACCATGCAGCCCCTACTTCTTCAAATGCCGAAGCGTAAATTCTACGGGTGTTTCATTGGCAGGATCAGTGATGCCCATACCTGGACGATAGATTTGGTGTTCGATACCTACCCGATCCGCGACTTCATCGATGGTCATAGCGTGGAAAGGATGATGATACAGTTCTCCGTTGAAATCGGTGCTGGGAGCAGTTGGCGGGCCACTATTGAGGATGTAGATTGGGGCATCATCGCCATCCATCCAAGCCAGCATATCCACTTCCCTTCTGTAGGCTTCTAATTCAGGTGTGTACACTTCTTCCACCGAGTCAATACCATAGAAAAGATAAAGTGTTTCTTGATCTTGTATTGGATCATCAATTTTGAAACCGAAAGGTTCAAATATTTTTTCCCACTGTACAATATCGTAAGTAGCTTGTCCTGCAATGGATACCGCCGAACTAATGCGACTAGATTCTCGCTCGACGGGATCGCTGCTGTTGGGATCAGCCATATCATCGTGTGTAGCTAGCCAAAAGGAGGAACCTGCACCCGCCGAAACACCAAAGCAAGAAATGCGATCAGGGTCGATGTTGAAATCCGCTGCGTGATAGCGCAAATATTGTAGGGCGCGTGTGATGTCACCAAGGGAGGTAATAACGCCTTTATCCGTATCATCTAGCAAACGATAATTGATGGTCGCAAAGGCAACTCCTGACAATAGAAACTGTCTAATATTGTCTGGATAATCGTAGGCTTGCCGCTTATCGCCACCCACGAAACCGCCAGCGTGGATGAAAAGCACTAGTGGTGTAGGTTTTTTCCCAGTCAAGGTGAAAATATCAAATTTGGTTTTGGGGTGTACAGTGTTGTAAGTCAAATTTTCAGCGTAGCGGTAGCGTCTACCACGACTCTCCAACTCGCCCAAGTCGATGGGAGATTCGGTGTAAGTGATGTCCAGTTTTGGTTTTTCTACGGATAGCACTGGATCGGATAAATCTTCTTGCTCGCAAGCGGTCAGCCCCAACAATAAGCATAGGCTAAAGGTCATTAATAACTGTAATCGGATACTCATTTTTTTGTGTTTTGTGAAAATGATTTTACGATTCAGACTAATGATTCCTTTAATCGTTTAAGAGATCTTTCAACCAATAAAACAGCACTTTGATCGTGGTACGCCACATTCTATAGCATTCCACCCAGCACTGCTGATAAGCTGCCATTTCCTCATTCAAAAATTTCGGTAAATTTTTCAAAAATGCGCTCTGCAAAACGCTGATCACCCGTCAGAATAGTCGCAATGCCTGTCATTTTGGGATCAAAACTGACGGCTTCGCTATTAAAGGTCGTATTCAAACCTTTCGGAAAACGCACCTCAATTTCATAAATCCGATTGCGAGGCATACGTGCTTTTGCTACGATAATCCCCTCTACTAAACCGTATTCGTGAGAAGGATAACTATCCAATTTCACCTTTACTTTTTGTTGCTCTTTGACCTTTCCAGAACCTTCAATCGGTAACGAAATACGGCCTACAATCTCATTTTCACCCAAAGCCAAAGTTGTATCCAGCGGTAATATCGCCATTACCACATCGCCTTGATTAACAAAACCCAATGCGGTAGCTTTCGCCCCAAAGTAAGTGACCAAACCATCGGCTGGTGCGGTCAGAACATAGGTTTGTTTCCAAGCATCAATTTGGCTTTGGAGCTGCTTGGCGCGTTCTTTAAGTTGGGTAAAACTACTTTGATTGTCTTGTCGCAGTTGCTGAATGGCACTCGCCCGTTCTCCTTTCAGCCGATCAAGTTCCAAAGCTTTTTCCACAATATTTTCTTCGTGCTGATCCCGTCGACGGCGTGCATTTTCAATTTGATCGGAAGTTTCTTCGATTTCAGCAGAACCCATATTTCGCTCTAGAGCATATTTGTCTTGCTTATCCTGTAAGATGCCCCTCAGGTCTCGAATGCGTTTTTCTGCCCCTTGCTTTCGCTGTTCTTCTAAGACAATACTCTGCTCCATTTCTTCTATTTCTCGTCGATAGCGACTTTCCGTCGAACGTCCATCGCTCGCTTCCACCTGAGTGGTGTATTGTTTGTAGGCAGTAGTAAAATTGGAATAACTGAGTTGCAAATCTTCGTCTAAGTCCAGTTTCTTTCTGGGGGTATTGATAATTGCTACGGCATCATTATTTCTGATGGCTTCAAAGTCTTCTAGGTAGTCTTCCAAGACCAAAACATCTTCGTAACTAGTGGTACTTTCAATGACCCCCAACAAGTCCCCGATAACTACGGTATCATTATTTTCTTTGATGAGTTGGTTGAGATAGCCACTTTCTTGCGCCACCACATCCATTGGCGGAATAGAGGAAGTGATTGTGATAGGTGCTTCTAATTTTTCTGGATATTTGATGTACCAAGCCAGCCAAGCCATTAGCAATAGAACAAACAAACTAAGCGTCGTGCCCCAGCGCACAATCCACTTTGGGGGTGTGCCTAGTACTTCCTGCACTTCTTCGCTGTGGATACCTAATTCTTCTTCGTAGTTCATATAGGCATAGAATTTTTAGATCAGTAAGAAGGGTTTAGTAACGATCAAATAATAATTTCCCGATTTATGACCAAGCGTAGGTAAGGCATCCTCGCCCATCCGCTTTGCGGTTCATTCGCTTGAATGTTCTTAACATTCACCCTTTGGGATCGCTCACTCATGCTAGCGGTTCTCTTCGTTGAAAAGATACTTAATCTTTTCTGCAAGCAACACTGCGAGAATGTTGAAAAGCCTCGC
>JBCDKV010000048.1:0-13459 GCA_038746215.1 Bacteroidota bacterium
CTAGAACAGTGCTTCCCTATTTGCCTACATACATCTAGATAGATGTTGTTTCCCATATAATGCTACCATTCTAGATAAGTGCCAGTTTAATATTTTTCAATCAACTTTTTTTGGTTTTTTACCTTAGTACAAACATACGAGTCATATAGTTTTTTCACACAGGAAACGTAGCGAGTTGATTTGTCTTCAACCGTACTACTTACACGAAAAACCTAACATAACTATAATGATAAACCATTACTTATTTTTTATATCCAATGCTACATTCTATACTCCACTCACTCATTATCATCGGAATATGTGTAAACGGTTTTGTTTTTCCTTGAATCGGAAACGAACTATGTCGAACGACTTTTAAACTATTGTCGAACCACATCGAACCTTCTCCAATTAGCTCAAATAATACTCAGGCATGTTCACCATTGCGGTGACTAAACTGCGCAACTTTTTCTCTACGCTATCTGCGATTTTAGTGTCGTTTGGATTGTTCTTGTACTCTTCGTACTCAATGGTCCATTCAAAATCGGGTAAGCCTGGAATGAGGATTTCTTTCAAGCCATCCAGTTGTCCTTGGGTAAGTGGTTGCGGAAATAAGATCTTCGCGAAATCACCTACCACAGAGTTTGGATCGTATGGATCATCTACCGTTTCCACGAAATAGAAAACGTCCACTTTTGCTCGAATAGAACCCGCGGTGAAACCTCTGCCTGTGATCGAGTCTGAGAATTTGACACGCTCTGGCAAAGTCACCGAATTGATCCAGATGCGATAGTATAGTGGTTCTTGATAGTAGGCTTTCCAACCTGCTACATCTGGTGGATCAAAGAGTTCCATTTGCATATCTTCCAGCTCGGCGTACATTTTATTGAGCATGAAATAGCGACGCGTCAAATCATCTCTGCTCGGTATTTCTACTTCAAATTGCTTGAAAGAAGACATCATAAAATCCACTGGATTTTTAATCATAGGTCCTCTATTCAAGGCATCGTAGAAGTGCTCACTTTTGAATAAGGCTTCTAGGACTGGCTTGATGGTGTAATTATTATCGCGGAAAATTTGTGCCATTGGTTCAATGACATTCTGGCGAACTTCGTCGCTAATTTTATAGAAAACAAAGTAGCGATAGAGTTTTTCGCAGATGTAAGTCGCGACAAAAGGACTCTCAAAAATGACATCAATCAAGTAAGCATACTCGTCTGCTCCTTTGTTGGGAATTTGTGTATTATTAAAGCGAGGAGAGAGCTGCTTAGTAGAAGTATCGTGCAAATTGGGTAAGAAGCGCGCTCCTGTGCGCTCATTATCGCTGCGCTTGTAGTAGCCTTCGTCTTTCCAACCTGTCAGAGCCTTTGCAGCTTGCTCTACGTCCTTTTCTGTGAAAGTCGTATAGTCGCCTTCGCCTGCTAAATCGCCTTTTCCTACGGTGAACAACTCCAACAATTCTCGCGCATAATTCTCGTTTGGCGCATTTTTATTGTTATCATTTCCATTGAGATAGCGCAACATCGAAGGACTTAAAGTTGCCTTTTTCACCATCTCTCTAAAATCACCCGTTGCCAACTCTCGCATGAAGGTAATGTGCTTGTACATGAAAGTCGGGTCACGTGTGATGAAAAGCTCCACAACAAAATGATCCATCCAAAAAACGGTCATTTTCTCTCTGACAGACATTCCTTCCTCTAACAAGGTCTCCATCATCCAAGAGCGTAGGGACAATCTTCTTTTGTTAATGGCATCCGCATTCCCTCGTGGTATTTCCTTATCCACCCAAGTTTCTCCAAAGCTCAATAATGGGTCACCCTGATTAACATTAATAGGTAAATCAGGAAGTGGTTGATCTTTGAGTAGTGCTTCTACTACTGCGTCCATCCCCGTTTGTACCGCCTCTTTCATCTGAGCAAAAGTTGGTCCAAACATGGTGCGTCGAAGCAAATGCGAGGCTTGTGCAAAAGTCCATCTACCTTGATAGGGCTGCAATCCTGAATTGACAGGAGGTAGCGCAACCATCGGAGCAGGTGAATCAGCTTCTTTTCCGAGCATGGTCGAAAGTAATGCTCTTCGATTCATAAGCTAGCAGTATTTTAATGTGTTCTGTAATCGGTTTATTTTTACGGTGAACGACAGACAGTCTACAGTGGACGGCTCGCAGTTACCGAAGAATTGGAATGTATTCACTCATTGAATCATTCTCTCATTCAATCATTATTGATGTGTAATTTCTCGAAGAAGTTAGTGTAGAAAATCGTCCTTCTGTGAGACGAGGAGTAGAGGTAATTGGGTTTGTGGGATTAGACAGTGTTGGTAAGGAAACGTTTAATTTGTATATTTATTTTTGTAAATTGTGTGGCTGTACACATGAATGAACAAGCAAAATTTTATGAGCAAAAGAGATACTTATCATAACTTAGTAAGAGCGGCACTAGAGGAATTAGGCTGGGATGTTACTCATGATCCTTTATCTGTAAAGGCAGGCACTAGAAAGATCAGAGTGGATCTAGGCGCGGAACTAATCGGAGCAGAAAAAGGAGAGGAAAAAATTGCAGTGGAGATCAAAAGTTTTCTCAGAAGATCAGAATTGACGGATTTTTATGAAGCACTGGGAAAATTTCGTTATTACAAATATGTACTCAACCAAAGTATGCCTGAACGCATTCTATTTTTGGCAATACCCGAAGATTTTTATGTTACCTTTTTTGAGGAAGAAGTTTTCAATCAAGCTATCATTGAAATAGAAAATCTAAAAATCATTTTGTTCAACATAGAAGAAGGAAAAATCACAAAATGGATAAAGTAAATAGATACAAGGATATTGTAGAAGAAGTAGTCATCGCAACGGGTGAATTAGGAGAACAAGCTGATGATGATCCGATTAAGACTTCCTTTATCATGGATAGAGAACGTGGACATTATCTACTTTACTTCAATGGTTGGAAAGGAAGTCGTCGTACTTATGGTTGCTATTTACACATTGACGTGACAGATGACGGAAAAGTTTGGCTACATCACGATGGAACAGACCTAGATATTGGTGGTCAAATAGAAGAAAAAGGAGTACCTGCCTCTGATTTAGTACTCGCTTTCATCGCTCCCTATCGCCGGAAGGATACGGGATATGCAGTAGCGTGAGTTTTCCTATACTTTATCGACTTAAGAATTAACAATCTCCAAACGATATCCTTTCCCATGAACGTTCACCAATTGCGCCTCCTCTACTGCCTTCAATTTCTTCCGCAATTTAGAGATAAAAACGTCCAAACTTCGGCTGATGATTTCGCCATCGTGCTGCCAAATTTCTTTTTGGATGACTGACTTTTCAATGACTTGATTGGGCGCAGCGGCGAATAACTGAAGCAATTTCGCTTCGGTTGGAGTGAGTGAAATTTGGGCCTCTTCTACCACCAAATATTGTTCCTCGGCATAGAAAACGGCTCTTCCAATTGTGTATTGTTGAGAAGGAACGGCAGCCTTATTAGTAGGGTTTCGATTCTTTGTGTATAGGTAAGCGGCTGATAAAGAAATAGTTAAAAATAAACCAAAGACCAGCCAAACGAAAGGAGATTGCTTCTCGCCACTTGTTCTTCTATCCGAAAAATGAATATTTAGGTAATAACAACTCTTAGGTTGAGGACGACTGCTGCATGGAATAATATCATTTTGTGAAGTATTGGAAATAGCATACCCATAAATTACTTCTTGCTCATTACAATTTAAAACTTCGACGACATAATCATTAGAAAGCTCATGATCTCGAACGACACGATCAATAACCGCAACTAAAGAATCTGGAGCAAAACTAAACGAACCTTCGAAGTGAATTTGATATTTCTGCGGTGCTACTTTTTTAATTGGCAAGACGCGCGACAAACTATCGCCCGCGTGCAGCAAAACTTGATGTCCAATTTGCCGCATAATCACTTCTTCCTTTGCTTGCTCAAAAGTTGAGTCTTCTACCGTTTTTGCGCTTAACAATCCTCCGAGCATAAAGAGAAAACCAATAAGTAGTAGTCTTTTTTTCATGCCTCAAAATTACACGCAAAATGTAGCAAACACAGGGATTTAGTATTAATTTACATCTCATTTACAGTGTTTTTACAGCGTTTACAGTAGTTGGAGCGGTCGAAAGCCCTTAGTTTTGTAATCAAATAGAAATCACCGATCTTTTTTGGAGTCAAAAAATCTACGAAGTACTTCTTTAAGACCTTCTCTAACAACAACTTGACCTGTCAAAAAAATCTTATCTTTTCATCTTAAACTTAAATTATGCGATATCTCTTTTTTGTGCTAATTGCTTTACTCATGACCAATTGCGCTGATTCTAAGTTAGAACAACCATCTACGAAAACAACAGCCAAGCTAATCTCCAATACAATTCCAAGTAGCAAGAAATTCATGGGCGAGCCGCTCTATGTTTCCTACGACTTTGGCAGTACCTGGGAAAATGCTGGAAAAGGTTTACCAGACAGCATTGGCGTTTCCAAGTTGGGACGCATCGGAAATCATCAAGGCATGGCTGCCGTCAATAACGAAATCGTTTTGGCGACGATGAATGATGGAATTTATATAAAAAAGGAAGGTGCAGAAAATTGGCAACAAATCGGAGCAGAATTGCCGCGCAAGCAAATACACCGCTTGCATATTGAGGACGAGGATATTTATGTAGGTATATATGAAGAAGGGATTTTCAAAACAATAGACAAGGGCGAGAAATGGATAAATTTGACCTATAACCTGTCCGATTTGCGCATTCAATCTATGACGACAATTAATGGTCAGCTGCTGGCAGGAACAGATGTTGGTATTTTTAAATTGAATGAGCAGCAAAAGAGATGGAAAAAGGTGTATAATGATGTCCAAATCAACTCTTTGGATGTGTTTCAAGGCAAACTTATTGCAGGTCACCGAAAAGGCATTGTGCTCTCTAAAGATCAAGGTGAAACTTGGGAATGGATTTATGAAAATGATAATACTCGCAAAGCTATTATACTCGACAATAAGATTGCCGCTTCGCATTTTGGTGTAGACCTCTCCTTTTCTGACAACTTAGGACAAACTTGGCAGCCTGCTTTTTACCTTTCTAATTCTAAATTCTCCGTTAACAACATAGTGCAGGTTGGTAAAGTATTGCTCATGAGTACCGGCACAGGCATCTATCGCTCGGAGGACAATGGGGTGACTTGGATACTTTTACATGAATTAGATCGTATGAGTTGGTTGGGAGATTTTTTGGTCTCTGGGAAGGTGATTTATTTGGGTGCTGGAATGGGTGGGTGTTAGGAATTTTGGTATTTGTTGGACAATCGCAAAAATTAAAGTCAAGTGCTTGTTTGTAGCTCCTGAAAACTGATACTTTATCGCTATGAAGTTAATAAGATTATGCTCTTTCTTTCATCAACTTTTTAATAGGAATAGGAATATATTTTCTAAGCAAACACTCTTGGTTTTAAGTTTAAATCTTTCATTAAAGTGCGAATGTCTGTTTCTCTAAGTTGTACGAATTCTGATAGATATTGCAGACGTTATGCATTGAAACTTACTTTCTAGTCATTTTCAGATATTTTCTACATAAGACCACAAATCAATTCCGAGCATCATCAGAAAAGTAAGTACTACGATCGAGAGATATGAACTGAAGAGCAAAAAATTACCTGTAACCGCTATAATTTTTACGACAGAATTAGGTTCTCGTAGTCGGATGCTTTTTATGCTAAAAATAATACCTCGAATACTAAACACTAGAAAGAAAATAGTAGGTAAAGCAGATACTCCACCTATGATACTTTCACTTATTCCTAGAGAGGTTCCTAAATATCCAAGCCATAAGGCATTAACAACGATTGAGGATATAGATATAATGAAACTAAAAAGTGCCTTGATTGCGTAGCTCTTATTTTTTGTAAACATAGTACAGTTTTTCCACTATTTATTCTCTTTCACAAATACCAACCCAGCACTCCTACCATCTGCTGCCAACACCCGCAAAAAATAAACCCCAACTGGAAAACCACTCACATCAAAAGTCAATTCCTCAACCAAAATACGTTCGTGCCGCTGCTCCAGTAAGCGCACCCCTTGCGAAGAATAAATTTCAACGAAAATATCTTCTGCTTGCGAAAATTCCAATTGTAACTGTAGCCAATCGCTCACTGGATTGGGAAATAACTCAACTTTGGCAACTGCTCCAAAGTCATTGGTCGCATCCATGATGTCTTCTTTCACTTCGATGCCGACCACCACTTCACAATCACTTGCATCGGTGATGGTAAGGAAATAGATACCTGCGGGAACGTTGGGGAGCGTTGGTAGATTCAAACTGCTGTCTGCGCTCCAAGAATAAGTGTAGGGTTCTATACCACCCGAGACTTCTACGGAAGCAGAGCCGTTTTCTTGATTTCTTTGAGCGGCAACGGAGGAGAATTCTGCGACTAATTCTTCAGGGCGATCAATGAAAAACTCAAAATTGGCAGCACAAGCAAAACTATCTAGGATACTTAATAGGTAGTTGCCAGGCGGCAAATCATCTACTACGGAAGTGCCACCATTGATGTAATTATTGCCTTGGTCGGTGGACTCCCAGAAGAGTTGATAAGGCGCAATACCGCCATCTATTTCTACACCAACGTAACCATCTTCGGTATCGTGGCAAGTGGTGTTGCGCACGTCTCGCTCGGCTAAACGAATTGGGCGTTCTGCCTCAGGAACAAGGATAGTATCCGAAAAGGCAATACAACCATTTTCATCTATCACGCGCAATTGATATTCGCCTGCAAAGATACCCATCAAGTTCTTCGCATCTTCAAAAAGTCCGCCGTTCCATTGATATTGATAAGGTGGTTTCCCGCCACTAATTCGTATTTTGATCGCTCCCGAGTTTTCGCCTTTGCATTGCACATTCGTTACTTCTATATCTCGAAATTCGATGGGAAAATTGGGTTCACGTAAGGTATAAATTTTGGGTTCAGCCCTACAGCCGTTTATATCACTCACAGAGAGAGTATAGACGCCCGCTGGTACATTATTCAAATCCAGTGAATCGGAAATAATTTGATCGTTTTGATTTCGCCAAGCAAAAGTGTAGGGTTTGAAACCACCAATAATTTCTAGATCAATGCTCCCAATCGTATCGCCTTTGCATTGTATATTTTGGATACCTTGTGTTCCTAAATTAATTACGATTGGTTCAGGTTCAGTGAGAAAGATATTTTCAGCGATGGTTTGGCAGCCGTTAGCATCGGTGATGGTTAAATCATAGTTACTAGCTTTCAAATCACTGAAAAAGATGCTATCGCTATTGATGGTTCTCAATTCTCCACTGCTCAAATGATAAGTAAAAGGTGCTGTCCCACCACGCACAGAAGCTAGAATTGAACCGTTTTCGTCGCCATTGCATTCTACATTTTGCTTACGCGTAATGACCGAAAAACCATTGCTCGGCTGTTTTACTTTGATGGAAGGAATGATTGATCGACACTGATTTCGATCCTCGACCGTAACGCTGTAATCACCTGCTTCGATATTCGTCAAATTACGCGTCATTGCTCCTGTATTCCATAGATAAGTATAACCTGGGCGACCACCACGCACATTTAATATTACGCTATCCACATCACTATTTTCTAATTGGCACAATTCATTTTGCACGATCCGAAAATCCAATTCAATGGAAGGCGGTGCTTCCACTCGAAAGATCTCACTTTGCGCCGCACAACCATTATCATCTAGCACTGCAACGCTATAACTTCCTGCACGCACGTCATACAAATTTTGCGTATTGGAGTTATTATTCCAATCGTAAGTATACGGAGGGAAACCGCCCGCCACACTGATTTCTACACTACCACTCTCCTGCCCTGCACATTGCGTAGAAACGATTCTATCAGCGCTGATAACAATAGGTTCTGGATCGTTCAAAAAAATGGTATCCGTTTCAAAAGTACAGCCATCTCGATCTTTGACGATAGCCGTATATTCACCTGCACCGACGTTCATTAGGTCTTGCGTTGGTGCATTATTGCTCCAACGAAAATCGGGTGGCAAGCCATTGTTATTGACTACATCCAATTGAATGCTACCATCGCGACTGCCTGTACAACTTGGTGCGCGCGTCGTCACGGAAACTTCTAGTAATTGCGGTGCAGTAAGTGTAAAACTATCTTGCAAAGTGCAGCCATTTACATCCGTGATCGTCACAAAGTAAGTGCCATCAGTAACACGATCTAAGTCTTCTATAAGTCGCCCATCATCCCATTTTACTTCTGCCACATCCGCATTGGAAATTGTCAAGTCAATCGCGCCGTCTCTGCCGCCGATGCACTTCGGATTAGTCAAGTTGCTGCTCAACTGAATGGAAGGCGGCGCAGTGATGAAAAAGGAATCCACCAAACTGCATCCATTATCATCGGTGACGGTCAATTCGTATTTTCCAGTGCCGATGTTTTCAATTTGATTGCCTGTTCGTTCATTGTTCCAAGCGTAAGTATAGTTAGAACTTCCGCCCGTGGCAAATACTCGAAGCAGACCATCTTCTACGCCCTCGCAACTTGCATTTTCGATACTGTCTAAAGAGATATTCAATTCTGCTGGACGCATCACTTCAAATTGCTCAACTGCCTGACAGCCATTGACATCTGTGACGGTAACTTCGTAATTTCCACTACCTAAATTGGATAAAGTATCTCCAAATGCACCCGTATTCCATTCATAAAAATAAGGTGCAGTGCCGCCCACAGTTTCAGATATAATCGTTCCGTTTTCTAGCTCAAAACAAGTTGTATTCTGAATCGCTGCGCCCATGATTTGTAAAATATCAGGCGCAATCAAACGAATGGTGTCGCTGAAACTACAATCGTTCGCATCCAAAATGGAAACGACATAATCACCTGCTGCTAAATTATTTCTAGCCTTTTCATTAATGTTCAAATCCTCCCAAGTGTAGCGATAAGGCGCAGTGCCACCCGAGGTGGTTAGATCAATTGAACCGTCGTTATTTTCTGCACAAGTGGGCGGCGTCAAATTCGCTGCTGTCTCAATGATGGTAGGGCTTTCAATGATAATGTCAGTTAAAATAGTCTCGCAATCGCCATCAGTAACCGTGACACTGTATGGTTCATTGGCTAGGTTGGAAATACAGCTTGTTGTATCATCGGTGCTCCAAACAATTTGCGGATTTCCGCCTTGCACATCAATACAAATTTCGCCATCTGGAGTGTTGTTGCAAGAAGTCGGTGTGACTGAAGTCAAACTCACATTGGCACTCGGTCCATCAATGGCTGTGAAAGGTAATTGAATATTACAATCCAAAGAAGAATTATCCACAACGGTGACACGATAAGTGCCTTGTGCCAAATTAGAAATCGTAAATGCGCTATCAATACCCGTCGCTTCACCGCTAGAAGTTCCGCTCCAAAAATAGCTATACGGCGGCGTTCCATTCAGTGGTTCTACTAGCAACGAACCATCCGCACCACCGCAAGTACTCACATCTTGTGGCACGACTCTAGCAGATTCAATGCCCGAAGAAGCGCGTACCCAAACTGTATCAAAAGCAATACAGCCATCGAGTGGAATTATGCTCAAAACGTATTGATCTATCGTTTCGGCTTCGCTACTTGCTTGGATTTCAATGCGTTCGCCAATTTCGCCGTTGTCCCAAATATAAGTGTAAGCGATGTTCGTATCTTCAGCAGTCACTTCCAAATCCATAAAACTACCCACACAAATCGAAAGGGTATCTGCGCCATTGATGCTCACAGCAGCATCGGAACTGATTTGAATTTCGACGCCTTCCACATCGGTACAACCCAAATCAGTAGTAGAGGAAATATAGTAAATCGTATTGTTCATGGGGTTGACGGTCAGGTCGGAAAGTTGGTTTTCCAGTGTCGGTGGAAAGGCGGAATGGTAAGTCAGGTTGGCATTTTGATTGTTTTCGTCCACCACAGTCAAATTACCCAAATTGATACTTTCACCAGCACAAATACTCGCTGGCGGAACGATAGCAATTTTAGGTTTTGGGAAAACAGTAATCGTTGCAGGCATTCGTACCATTGAGCGACATTCAAATCCCTGAAAGGCTTCTGCGTAAAAAGTTTTGGTAATCGTATCACCATTACTTTCCAGCATTTCCGAATAGCCTTCACCATTGTCCAAATACAAAAAATCTTCACCATCGGGTGAGCCAAACCAAAGAATAAAACCTTCCTCGGGCGCTTCCGCGAAGACTGTTCCTATTTCTCCACTACAAATATTTGCACTCGTCGTCATTGGTGGATCAATCACAAAATCATCCTCTTCGCCATTGCAATTTTCGTCTATGCCATTGCAAGCAATTTCTTCGCCATCGGGATTGATATTTGGATTACTGTCGTCGCAATCTAGTGCATTGGTCAGAAAACCTACGGGCACTTCTGAGCTGCAACTCGTAATAAAATTATTGGGGTCTCCATAGCCATCTTCATCTATATCGGCGTAGAAAATATTGCTTGGCACGCCTAAATCTCTCGTCCCATAAAACACCAAATTATCCAATGCCATATCGCCCGTCGCACCCGAACCTCCTTCGCCCACGAATCGCAAACGAATCACTTCTCCATTCCAAGGATTCAAACTCAAATATTGCTTGAACCAACGATCGCCTTGGTTGCCAATTCTGCTCCAAATAGGCGACCAATTGCCACCGCCATCTGTTGAAATTTCTAAAGTCAATTTAGCAATGCTTGCACCGAATAAATGATAATTGAAAGAGAAATGGCAAGAATCAGTGCCTTTGGTGTCCACTTCTAAGCAGTTGGAAAGGAGATATGCCATATTCCCATCGCGGCATTGTGAGCCCGAAGTTTCGAGATAGATATAATTGCCATCGCCTTCCACATCGCTGCTTGGACCAGTGCCCGCCGAAGGACTTGGGTCGCTGTAAATTGTCCAGTCAAAATTGTCGGAACGATCGTTTTGCCAAACACCTGCAATGTCGCAATCGCGCCCGCAAAAATTACTACAAACTTCCTGATTGTCAAAGGTTTCTCGTAAACTGATGGGTGGTGGTAAGCAACTCGTTGTAATGGTAATTGGGCAAGAATTGGCGGAAAAATTACTATCGCTACACTCTTCTCGGATGTACACTTCGTAGGTCGTGTAAGGCTGCAAACTCTGCAAAGCAAAGGGAGGACAATTGGCAGTGACTACTGTTCCGTTACCTGCACTTTCGTTCAAACCAGGCGAAAAGCCAGGTAAGCCGTACTCTATAATCGCATCTTCGCAACTTGCACTAGAAAACCAATCCAATTCCACTGTCGTCGAATCCAAACTCACGATTTCCACTTCCGAAGGCGCGAGACAAACGATCGGGCTAAATACCAATTCTACGAACTCCAAGGTTCCAGCATCGTCGCCCGCATCATCGCAAATTTCGAGCAGCCATTGCCCATTTGGATTGCTGCCGTCGTTGAAGTCTAGTAGATTGCCTTCGGGTTGATAACTTCCTAAAAAAGGCGGCGAAGCGATATCAGTAATTGAATTACAAGAGCTCGGTGTGAAGCTAATATAGCTGCCACAAGTCACATCGGAAGGATCGCCATAGTTATCTTCATCTTCGCCGTTATCGGTAGAAATTTCTACGCGTCTGCCAGTTGGGGAAATGAGCGAAATATCCAAATCAGCAATCCAGCTGTGCGCAATAATGAGTCGTATTTCCTCTAGAAAAACATCTGTTCCGAGTTGCGTTCCGCTCTCGCCTGCCACATCTATGCGGAAAATATTGGTCGTGTTGCAACTCGAATCAGGAATCGAAATGCCCAAACCACAATTGGAAGGATTGATGATGGGGTCGCTTTGCCCGAAAAGCCAATGACTAGCTAGTAGGCAAAGTGCGAGTAATATTTTTTTAAAATCGGTGACTGGGAAAGAAGTCATAATCGGTCTTATTTTAGTGAACGCACGCAAAGTCGCAAAGACGCGAAGGGTATTTGGGAAATGGCTTCTGGGTGAAAAGATTACAAAAGTGAAAATATATGCTTACTTTATTAAGTAAAGTCCTCTTTTTAACAGCAAGAGCATTTGAAAACAAAATAAAAAATAAATTTTTCATTTTGTTTTCAGGAAGTCCTTTCGTAAAGAGGCAAGGTGTTTTCGATTATTTTTGTCAAAAATCATCGAAAACACCTTGCCTCTCTGTAAAACTTCTTTATTTTTTTACGAAAATATACGATTGTGTTGCTCTTGGACGCGAATAAAAGTCGTTCGTTTGGTCAATTCTTTCAATTGTTTCGCACCAACATAGGTGCAAGTCGAGCGAACACCGCCCAAAATATCCAAGATTGTTGCTTCTACTGCACCGCGATAAGATACTTCTACGGTTTTGCCTTCCGAAGCTCGATAATTAGCAACGCCACCTGCGTATTTGTTCATTGCTGTTTGAGAACTCATGCCATAGAACAATTTATACTGCTTGCCATCGCGCTCTACCAGTTGTCCACCACTTTCGTCATGTCCAGCAAACATTCCACCAAGCATCACGAAATCTGCGCCACCACCGAAAGCTTTTGCAACATCGCCAGGGATGGTACAGCCACCATCGGAAATAATTTGTCCACCCAAACCGTGTGCGGCATCTGCGCATTCAATAATCGCCGAAAGTTGCGGATAGCCAACGCCTGTTTTCACTCTAGTCGTACAAACTGAACCTGGACCAATGCCTACTTTCACAATATCCGCTCCTGCCAATAATAATTCTTCTACCATTTCGCCCGTTACGACATTTCCAGCGATAATGATTTTGTCGAGATGCTCTTCGCGCGTTTGTTTCACGAAAGCTACAAAGTGTTCAGAATAGCCATTCGCTACGTCTATGCAGATGAATCGCAATTGCGGAAATTGCTTCAATAACTCATTCATTTTTGCTCGGTCGCTGCTTCCTGTCCCAGTACTCAATGCCAAATAATCGGTGACAGATGCATCATTTTTCGACAAGAAATCTGTCCATTCCTCTACGGAATAGTGCTTGTGAATTGCAGTAAACAATTGATGCTTTGCCAAGGCAGTTGCCATTTCAAAAGTGCCTGTAGTATCCATATTCGCCGCCATGATGGGAATGCCACTCCAAGTCTGCTGTGCATTCAAGAAGCTAAATTCTCGCACCAAGGACACTTCCGATCTTGATTTCAAAGTAGAACGCTTCGGTCGAATGAGGACGTCTTTAAAACCTAGTTTTAGGTCTGATTCTATGCGCATAGTTTATGGTTGACGGTAGACTCATATTTTTTTTAGCCTGCAATTTTTTATTGCAAAGATGAATTCCTTCGAAGCACTAGTGTACAGGTAAAAAACAAGGCGTTTAAATTAAGGAAAGACGAAAATAAGAAAAATCAGGTTCTAAATGAATTCATTTGGTCAAGTTAACAAAGAGTTGGATTTTGTGGATTAAAAAATGGAAGAGATACAAGAACTTTTTTCGGAATTACTAAAATTAGAA
>JBCDKV010000049.1:0-13247 GCA_038746215.1 Bacteroidota bacterium
GGTTAAAAAATGAGGAGAAAAAAGATTCTCGCCTGCTATTTGTTTTTTAAAAAATCCCGTTGGGGATGGACTGTGGGTAGAAAAAAGCTAAAAATGCCCCTAAGTGCCGTAGGTACGTACTATGATTTTGCCATAGTTCGCACCTACGGCGCTTAGATTTGGGGTTTTATCACTTCCTACTCATAGTTCGTCCCGATGGGACTGTAAAATAGGAATACATTATATCACAGGCATACGCTACACTACTGGACAAAACACAAATTGAAACACTAAGGACACTTAGAAACACTAAGAAAAGCGGCTAGTGTAGCTATGTAATCTGCTTCTCTTTTGTTCTGTAATCCAAAATGTCCAGTAGTCTAGCATACGCTTTTTTTTGTGTAAATCTTTGATAAACAAGTCTTTATAATTTCTAGAGTCAATGCAAATTTTAACCGAAAGACAAGTATTCTAGTATAACCTCAATTTTTGGTTTCAGAAGGGTACAAACTTTTTAGACTTCGTTAGGTCGCATTCCAAAAACCTCCTAAGTAGTCATTCAAGTTAATGATGTCGAGTGAAATTTGAGGGAGTTTTGGATTTAAGCAAGGTAAAAAACGTAAGCATAGCCATAGCTACGATGAGGCTTTTTCCTTCAAACAGTTGGGGTCTCGGGGGGCATAACTGTTTGACCAGAAATTCAAAAATCGCCAAATCACCCGACAGGATTAGCTTGAAAGACTACTAAGGCGAAAAACTTTTTGCGGTTTTTGGAAACGAAATTTTCATGTTTTGAACTTTGTACCCCTTTGAAATTTTTGGATTACTCATCTAATTACCTACTTTAAATATTCCATTTCATCAAAGAAAGCTCACAAACTTTGCTCGGCCCGCATCTGTATTCATCCAACTTTCCCACAGGGCAATCACCTGTTCGGATTCCATAGATTCCAGTGCCAATATTCTATGCTGAATTGCTTTTTTCGTGGCGGGTTCTAATAATTCACATTGTATCAGCAAATCCTGCACCTTCTTATCTTCGCCCAAATAGATAAGATGGCGAATGATCTCGTTTTGCAGTGAAATATCATCAGGTGTTGCTTTGAGTAAGGCGACTTGCTCCCAATATTCACTGCGTACTTTATAGTCTATTTTCGCCAGATCAGTCAAAGTTTTTTGCACTTCATCCTTACGCAAGGCAATGCTAAAATGCGTGGAGTCGCTCAACAGTAAACTATCGAGGTGTTCCAGCACCAACTTAGATTCTTTAAGTTGTTCCATTTTTGCCAGAATTCTACCTTTGGTGTACTGCGCAATGTAGTAGGATTCGTCTTTTGGTAGGATCGTACCTAGCATTTCCAGTGCTTCACTGTAATTACGCGTCTTAAAGGATAAAAATGCTCGATTGAGTCGTGCAAAATTAAGTTTTGTGCCTTGTTCCAGCAAAGTATCGTAGGCTTCAATCGCTTTGATTGGATTGTTCACTTCCATTTCGCTATCCGCAAGATGAAGATAGCGCAGTGCAGCCAAGGCGGCTTGGGAAGAATCTGCCATTGGCGTACGCAATAATTGCACCGCAGAGGAGTAGTCTTCGATTTGGCAAGCTGCCGTTCCCAACAAATAATTAAGACTAGATTTTGGAACGCTCCTGCTAACCTTGCCCTCAGCAGGGATTAAGGTGTTCACAGGTACACTCACGATGCTGTCTCGATTGCCTGGGTAAAGCTGATAGAACTTGAAATACTGTGCTTGATCCAAAAATTTATAATGGATATAGTCACCTGCTGCCCATAGGATGAGCTGCGCTTTGCAATTTTGGGCTAATTCTACTGCCGATGAAATATCTTTTGGATAGCGTTCATTTTCTATTTGTAGTCCAGAAATACCAGCACTGATAGACAGGTTCATGCTGTCAATGTATTCTTGGAAATGGGCGAGGGCTAGTTCGTGTGGATAAGATTTGTTGGCATCGTATTCGGGCGTAAAGGGTAAAATCAAGATATTAAATTCCGCATCTTCTGTGAAGCTAGGGCAGTGCGCTCTTGCCTGCCTGACAACTGTAGTGCGTGTAAGTTGGTAGGTGAGAAAAGAGAGCAAGAGTACTGCGCCGACTGCCAACCAATAGACATAGTTGGGCACTTTCAGCCACCACGCCTTCTGTCGAACGGGATGTTTGCCATTGAGCAAGGCCAAGAAATATTTGATTTCTTCGTGTACCTCTTCTACTAATTCATCCGCTCGTTTTGCCGTAATAATTCCCAGTGATCTACGTCGCTGACTACGTAGAAACTGTGCCTTGATCTGTATAATTTTTTCATAAAGTTCAGATTGTTCTTCCTCTTGACTTTCCAAAAAATTCAACAACAGTTCAATGGCTTCTTTTGTGTTTCCTCCAGAAAGTAATTGGTTTACCTCCCTTGTTGTTTGGATTTTTTCCATCAACAGCTCGCTTTAAGTGTCTTACCCAAAGAAACAATGGACACAGAACAAAGAAAAGCAATTCGAAGCAGCTATGCGGCATCTGCGCCTATTTATCATCATAAAATACCCATAGATAGGTAGACCTATGCATTCGGGTAAACTAAAGATACCAATAGCATTTGAGTTGGTGTAGTCAATGTTCTGTAAGACCTATTCTTCGGTCAGTACTAGTGAATCGTGTTTTTGGGCAAAGCGACAAATTTGGAAAGCTTTTTACCTTGACTACGTGAGTAAGTGCGAGTGAAGCAGGATGAACAGGCAGATTCTCTAAGAACGGGCAAAACTATCAGTAAGCTGCAAATCAGCGATTTAGGACTGAAATCTCGTTCCTTGAATCTGCCTTTTTATTTCTACTTCAGGGTGTTTTTATCTCTTAGTTTTTGTGTATTTTGAATTAGCAGTCGGCAGTTCAAAACTTAGAGTTTGTCAGGAATTTTTACAAACTGATAATCAGTAGTTTTCGGTTCTGACCATGTGAAAAATTAGCTGCATATCTAGATACGGAGTTCATTTTTCATGCAGTCAGGTTCGTAAAATGCTGGTTATCAGGCAGGAAAAACCCAGGCAAGCTCTTAATTAGGCGCAGTGCCACCTAATAGCTTGTACATATCATTATTGAAAATGTGAGAGAAGATAACTTGTACTAGTGTTGTGTAAATTAAAAAACGACAAGCAATAGATATTATTTCATATATTTGAAAAATCCATTGCTTGTCCTTTGTAAACACGAATAATACACATTAAAAACTTTTATAATGTTTCAAGTATTGTTCGCTTTAGTATTTTCTTAACAAAACTTATCGTAAGCCATTTTTAGGTTGGCTGCAATCACTTGAGCAGAACGTCCTTCGATGTGCAAACGCTCAATGAAATGCACCAATTCGCCGTCTTTGAACAACGCAATAGAAGGAGAAGAAGGCGGATATGGCAGTAAATATTCGCGTGCTTTAGCCGTAGCATAACGATCTACACCTGCAAAAACGGTGTATAGATTATCTGGTGTCTTGCCGTTTTGCAATGACATCTTTGCCGCTGGTCTAGCATTTGCTGCTGCACAACCACAAACCGAATTGATCACCAAAAGGGCTGTTCCCTCTTGCTTTTGCATCATTGTATCTACTTCTTCTGCCGTACTCAATGGTTCAAAGCCATGGTCGGTCAAGTCTTTTGCCATTGGCATGACAATATCAACTGGATACATAGAACTTTGTTTTTGTATGATATAATAACGAAGGTACTTATACCTATTTATTTAAGCTGTTGATTTGTTTAAATTGTTTATAATGAACACTTTACACAAGTCTATTGCCTAAATAAATAGGCAGCATAATTACTACGAATAACAGATGTTAACGAAGATTTACTAAGAGCTTGTTTGGATTTTTCCTGCCTGATAACTAATATTTTACGAACCTGACTGCCTGAAAAATGAGTTCCGTATCTAGATATGCAACTAATTTTTCACCTTGTCAGAACCGCAAACTACTGATTATCAGTTTGTAAAAATTCCAAACAAGCTCTAAATTTTTGAAATTTAGCAAATCTGAATTATTGCTACACGACAGCCGAAATAAATCCATGTATAGGGTTGAAATTGTTTGTCTATTCAACTTCAATACGCTGGTATTGAATGTGTTAGACGAATAAGCATTTCAACAAATCAACAAAAAAGTCTATCTCGACTGGGGCATATCAATCCTCAAAGCGTCTTCACCTGTTGTTCGCATATATTAACAGCTACCTTCGATTATAGGATACATTTTATTGTCAGGAAAGTTTTAAAAATCAAACTTAATTCCCTGTGCCAGTGGTACAGTGGTGCTGTAGTTAATGGTATTCGTTTGGCGACGCATATAAGCTTTCCAAGCATCCGAGCCACTTTCACGACCGCCGCCCGTTTCTTTTTCACCACCGAAAGCACCACCGATTTCTGCTCCACTCGTCCCAATATTGACGTTGGCGATCCCACAATCTGATCCATTCGCGGAGAGGAATTGCTCTGCCTCGCGCAGGTTCAAAGTCATAATGGCAGAAGAAAGTCCCTGCGGAACATTGTTTTGTAGAGTAATGGCTTCCTCTAAATCCTTGTACTTCATCAAGTACAAAATCGGTGCGAAAGTTTCTTCCTGCACCATCGGATTATCGGCGGCAACCTCTGCGATGCAAGGACGCACGTAGCAGCCACTTTCGTAAGCTTCCCCAGTCAGGACGCCACCGTCTACTACAAATTCACCACCTGCTGCTTCCACCTTATCAATGGCTTTCAAATAGGTATCTACCGCAGCTTTATCAATCAAAGGGCCAACGTGATTATTTTGATCTAAAGGATCGCCAATGCGCAATTGTCCGTAGGCACTCACCAAATTATCGCGTACCTTATCGTAGACGGCTTCGTGTATGATGAGCCTGCGTGTACTGGTACAGCGTTGTCCGCAAGTCCCAACCGCACCGAATACTGCTCCCGTTAGCACAACGTCCATATCCGCACTAGGTGTAATAATGATTGCATTGTTGCCACCCAACTCTAGTAGCGTTTTACCCAATCTAGCAGCAACTGTTTGTCCAACAATTTTACCCATGCGAGAACTGCCCGTCGCTGAGACTAAGGGAATACGTCGGTCGGTCGTCATCATCTCGCCTACTTTATAATCGCCATTAATGATGCAACTGACGCCTTCTGGCACTTCGTTTTTCTTTAGGACACTTCGCAAAATATTTTGACAAGCCACGCTGCAAAGCGGCGTTTTTTCGGAAGGTTTCCAAACGACAACATCTCCACAAATCAGGGCGATCATGGCGTTCCAAGACCATACGGCTACGGGAAAATTAAAAGCACTGATAACTCCGACGATACCCATCGGATGCCACTGCTCATACATGCGATGATTTGGGCGTTCGGAGTGCATGCTCAGTCCGTACAACTGACGCGAAAGTCCTACAGCAAAATCGCAAATATCAATCATCTCTTGCACCTCTCCCCAGCCTTCTTGCAAACTTTTGCCCATTTCAAAGCTCACCAAACGACCAAGTGCATCTTTGTGTTCTCGCAATGCTTCACCGTATTGCCGAACGATTTCACCACGCTGCGGTGCAGGTATTTTTCGCCACGACAGGAACGCCCGTTGCGCCTGCTGAATGACTTGTTCGTATTCTTCGGCAGTCGTGGTACTCACTTTGCCGATCAATTGACCATTGACAGGAGAGTATGAGGCTATATATGTTCCAGTATTCATGGATTGCAAGCCCGTACTCGTACCTGCATTTTCCATTTGGAGTCCTAAACTCGAAAGGAAATCTGTATTCATAAATGATGTGGTTTTATTTGAAGCGCAAAAGTAGAAAATATTGAGGAAGTAGTGGGGAAAAATTGTAGGTGACAGGAGGGAATCGCGAGAGGTTGCTATTGTTTGAGTTGTTGATTCAGTATCCTACCACTCATTCACAACCTTCCTATCCTAAAAACGTTGAACTGGACTGAAAAACGACTAAATAGAACATGAAAGTACACATCATCACTATAGGAGACGAAATCCTAATCGGACAAACCATAGACACCAACTCTGCTTGGATGGGCGAACAGTTGAACAAATACGGAGCGAGTATTCAGCAAATTACTACTATTTCAGATGATTTAGAAGGCATCAAAAATACCCTTAAAAGCGCATTTGAAAGCACCGAGATTATCTTGATGACGGGCGGCTTGGGACCAACCAAAGATGATGTAACCAAAAAAGCGATTGCTGAATTTTACGATACGGGCTTTGTTTTTTCACAAGCAACCTATGATCGTATTATCAAGATGTTTGCTAAATGGGGACGCACCACAACCGAAGCCCATCGACAGCAATGTTTTATGCCCCAAAATGCGACTTTATTGTTCAATAAAATGGGAACAGCTCCCGGGATGTGGATGGAAGAAAACGGTAAAGTACTGGTTTCCATGCCAGGTGTGCCTTACGAAATGAAATACTTGATGGAATACGAAGTCATTCCACGCTTATTGGAAAAATTCCAAAAAGATCCCATCGTGCATCGTACCGTGATGACAGTAGGGGAGGGGGAGTCCAGAATCGCTGCGCGCATTGCGGATTTTGAAGCAACACTACCACCCCATATCAAACTTGCTTATCTGCCAGGAACGGGTAAAGTACGCCTCCGATTAACAGGTACGGGGGCAAATGAAGTTGCCTTAAAACAGGAAGTGGATGCCAAAGTTGCAACATTAGTGCCTCAGATTGAAGAACTGGTCTATGCCTATGATGATACACCACTCGAAGCAGCTTTGGGACAACTCCTATTGGAGCAAAACAAGCGATTAGCGACTGCCGAAAGCTGTACGGGCGGCTATTTGGCGCATAAAATCACTTCCATCGCGGGTTCTTCTGCCTACTATATCGGTAGCACGATTGCCTACGCCAATGCCATCAAAATGCAGCAGCTAGGCGTATCTAAAGCAACACTCGAACAGCATGGTGCAGTCAGTGCTGCTTGTGTAGAAGAAATGCTGGTTGGGCTATTGGAGCGATTCCCTGCAGATGTTGGTATCGCCATTTCTGGAATAGCTGGACCAGGCGGAGGAACACCCGATAAACCCGTTGGTACGATTTGGTTAGCCGTTGGTAGCAAAGACCAAGTTTTCACCCGCAAACTACAATTAGGTAAAGATCGCATCCGCAACATTCAGTTTACAACCACTCGTGCTTTGGATTTTATTCGACAGTTTTTGTTGGGGCGTTTGGTGTGAAATTTCCTCACTCTTTCAGCATAAAATCATTAGCTTCCATCGCTTCTTCTGGAATGTCTGGTTCGATTACTTCGTATTCTGCATCGGGTAGTTTTTGCTTTAAATCTCGATTGACGGCGATGCTGACGTTGAGTTCGTAGCCAATGAGCAAGAAAAGGACATTGATTTCGATCCAAAGCATGATGACCATGAGCGCACCAATCGAGCCGTACAACTGGTTGTAAGCCCCAAAATTGTCGACGTAGAAGGAGAAAGCAACCGAAGTGAGAATGCAAAGCACCGTTGCTACCGATGTACCAGGTGAAAAGAAGGAAAAGCGTTTGTGGGTAGCAGCTCCGTAGCGATAAATGAAGGAAATACCGAAGTAGTAGAGCGAGATGATGACCACCCAACGTGTAGCATATAAGCCAATTTTGCTGAGTAGATGCAGGTTTAATATATCTACCAACCATCTCACGATATGGTCGCCCGTCACGATGAAAATGACAGAGATCAAGGAGAGAAAAAATAGCACAAAAACCAATGCCAGTGCCACCATTTGACGACGGATGATCGTTCGTTGTCGGAAGACTTGTTCATAAGATTTTTCGAAGCCTCGAACCAATGTTACCATACCATTGGAGCTAAAGAAAAGAGCCAACACAAAACCAAAAGAAAAAAGGGCAAATCGAGGTTTAGTCACAATGTCTTTCACAAAATCGAAAAGGGTATTACCCGCACTACCGGGTATGATATTTTGAATCTCGCTATACAGAATGTCTTCGTATTGCTCCACGCCAGGTAGGTACTGCGAGAGCGGAACGGCAATGATGGGTACTAAAGTGAAGAGGGAAATTAGCGAGGGGAAGAGCGATAAAAAGAAGCTAAAAGAAATGGCTTGTGCTCGAATGAAAAGATCGTCGCGTTGGATTTCGTTCCAAAAAAAAGTGCCGATGTCCCAAATGGGCGTTTTGTGAAATCCCGGCAGCGAATGTGATTTGGTCCAGCCAACAGCAGCCAAGAGCAGTGGATGTTCTGTGAAGAAACGATTGACCCGATCAAATATAGATTTTCTCAAAATTGATAGCTGATGTGACGGAATTAGCCATTTTGCCCCAATGACCTTTTGAACACAAAAAGTCAAGCCAGTGAATAAACTTTCCCAAAAATACTAAACTTTGAGCAGCCTTGTGTCATAGCAGCACGAAAACCTAGAAAGTACTCCTGAGCTCTTTGCGTTCTAGTAGCCCAACGATCAGCAGATAAAAAAGGAAAAGCGCACTATTAACCCCCAGTATTAAGAATAGTTTTTCGGATAGGAAAGGACGAATCCACGTACTGATGCCATAGAGGAAAATGGCAAACAAAAGGTAGCTGCTAATCCTACCAACGGCGTAGGGAATCGGATATTTTATTTGTCCCAAAAAGTAGGAAATCGTGAGCATACTGAAGTAGCAAGCCAAGGTCGCCCAAGCCGCGCCGATATAACCAATGCGAGGTAAAAGGATGATATTCAGTAAGATGGTAATGGTCGCACCAAAAATGGAGATGTAAGCACCCCATTTGGTTTCGTCGATGAGTTTGTACCAAATCGACGAGTTGTAGTAGAGTCCGAGGAAGAGATTGGCGAGTAGTAGAATTGGAACAATATTTAAGCCCACCCAGTATTCATCGCCTACGATTTGCTTGAATAAATCAAGATAGAGCAAGACGGCTAAGAAGCCAATCGCTCCGATGATGGCAAAATATTTAGCGACTTGCGCATAAATCTGACCAGCATTATCAGCGGTTCGCTGTCGAAAGAAAAAGGGTTCCGCACCATAGCGAAAGGCTTGCGTGAATAGGGTCATAAACATGGTGAGTTTGTAGCAAGCCCCGTAAATCCCCAACTGAATTTCGTTTTCTTCTGCCGTTCCCGTCAGCAATTCGGGCATAATGAGTCGATCAAAAGCCTCATTGAGGATGTGCGCTACCCCAACGATGACAAGCGGAAAAGCATAGCGCATCATCTGCTTCCAATACGTCCAATCGAACTGTGCGAGTCGCAATCTTAAAAGCGTAGGACTGAGTAGTAACAAAGTGATGGAATTGGCGAGTAGATTGGATAAAAACACATAGGTCAAAGGGCTATCAGCTTGATAGACAGCTTCCAGCAGTGGGTGCAAAAACGCCCAAGTATCAGAAGTCAGCGCAAGGGGACAAAAATATAAAAAGAAAAAATTTAGCCCTAGATTGAGGAATAAACCCGTAAAACGAATGCTGGCGTAGCGAATAGGACGCTGCTCCAAGCGCAATTTAGCATAGGGAATCTCACAGAGCGCATCTACGACGATGATACCTATTGCCAAACGAATCAAATTGACGTACTCAGGATAATCTAGCCAATTTGCCCATAAATCAGCAAATAAGAAGAGTCCCGTTCCCAAGAAAATCGTACTGAACAAGATGGAAATGCCTGCTACATTGAAAGCGGTGTTTTCCTCTGTTTTGTTTTCTGTCCCGAATCGGAAATAAGCCAATTCGAGTCGATAAACAAAGAAAATCATCCACATTCCAATCAAAGCGAATAGCCGCGTTTGGATGCCATATTCCTCTTGCGAAATGACGTCTCCAAATTTATTGGTGTGCAACGGCGTCAATAGCAGAAAGGATAAAGCTCGTCCTGCAATCGAACTTATGCCATAAATAACCGTTTCGCCCGCTAATTTTTTGATTGACATGGTATGATTTTAGGAACGAGATAGGTATAAACGCTCATTCTCGGAACAGTTATTTCTTGTTGGTTCAGATTTCAAAAACCGCACGTATTTTAGCTATATCAGGCTTTTTTAAGTTTGAAATAAGGATGAATGAGCGATTTCAAGGGGTGAATCTTTGAAAAATTCAATCGAATGAACCAATAGCGGATGGAGTACAGAACGAATCAAATATGAGTAGTTATTTTTGACTCGTTCTTGGGCTTTACTGCAAATTTAATAGAATTATTCAGCAAGCTTAGTAATGTGAAATAAATAAAGTGTAGATGCTTGAAATAGTAGGTTTTGAACTTATGGCAAAAGGATAATTTACCTATTCTCTGTTATACAAGGCGTGTAAAATCATGTACAACACGGGAGATAGGAAAGATAGAATTATAAAATAAAAAACCTTAAATTAGCGGAAAATTCTACTGATGATAAAGTCGATCACTTTAAGTAATTTCATGGCGCACTCTAAACTGACGGTTGCTGACATCCCGACAATAAATCTAATAATAGGGAAAAATGATTCTGGAAAGACAGGCTTATTAAAGTTACTGTACTCAGTTGTAAAAACTTTAGAAAATTACTCTAGAATAAATAAACATTCGGAAGTCAGTTTTAGCAGTGAACTGTCTATGAAGTTACAAAATACATTTATGCCTAGATTCAATGGTTTAGGCGACTTAGTCCAAAAAGGGAGTAGCGAAAAATTAAAAGTAGAGTTGTCAATAGAAGGACTATCCAACAACTATCAACAAAATATATACTTTTCATTCGGGGATAGGACTGAAAAAAAAATTCCAGATTGTAACAATCACATTAAGTCAATTCCAAATGACTCGATGAATGCTATTTTCATCCCCGCGAAAGAGGTTTTAACAGCCTTTTCTGACATAAGAATAATCAGAGATCAAAAATACGGAATTGGTTTTGATGACACTTACTTGGACTTAATAAAATCTTTAGATATTCCTGTAACAAAGGGAAGCGTTGGAAACGATTTAAGTTCAATAAATAGGATACTTGAAAGATTATTTGATGGTAAGATTGAACAAACGGGGAAACAAGAGCAGCCATTTATTTTTAAAAAAGGGAATCAAAAATTTTCGATACAGCAGACAGCAGAGGGGATTAAGAAAATCGGCATTCTAACAACACTGATCACAAATAGACAGCTAGGAAAAGGAACTATTCTTTTCATGGATGAACCAGAAACAGCATTACATCCAGATGCAGTTAGACAAATGGTTGAAATATTAGTTGCTATGTCAAAAGCAGGTGTCCAAGTTTTCCTGGCGACACACAGTTATTTTGTGATTAAGCAACTTGCAAATAGTTCAAAGAAAGAAAATATAGATACTCTTTTGTGGGGACTTGAAAGGGAGAACGGAAAATCAGTAACATGCAATTTTAAATATATTAATGACGGCGTTCTACCACCCAATTCCATTATTGACGAAGCTGTAAGAATGTACGAAGATGAAATTAATTTTGAATTAAACGATATTTGAGATGCATCTAGTAGAAAGCTCCATCGCTTTAGAATTTCCAGATAACAACTATTTTCGAATTTGTGACTGCAATGAATATAGAAGGCTTAACGGAATTCGTGAAATGGACGTTTGCTGGTATGATAAAAACGGTAATAAACTATTTCTAATTGAATTGAAGGATTGGGGAAATGCTAGTATAGATGAAGAAAATAATGATTCAATTCCCAAAGGTGTGATTGATGAGAAAAAGAAAGGTATTGAAAATTACAGAATAAGAAACCTACTTGAAAAGTCGATAGACTCAATGTGCATTTTTTCTTCAATACTATTAAACAGGTCTTGCGGCAGAAGAGTTAACAGTGACATTCCATTTAAAATTGATTTAGAAACAAAGATTATTCTTCTCTCTATAGTCAACTGGACAGACAGTGATGAAAGCTATATTTCCAACATAAATACAAGTTATAAATCTAAATTTAATTCTTACGCCAAATTATTCGGAGTCGCAGAATATTTTGTTTTGACCAAAAGGTTAGCAATCAAGCACTTTAGTTGGGTGAAAAATTAAAAAATCATTACGGCAAATCAAGTACTTCCTCAGAGTAGTTTTCAATGTCCATACAACACCTAAACAACCACCACCTAATACTGCTCCTTTTTATTAGGAAAGTCTCGACTTTTTACGTCTGCGATATAAGCTTCGGTAGCGGCTTGCATTTGCTCGAACAGATCAAGGTAGCGGCGGAGAAAACGTGGATGGAAATCTTTGGTGATGCCCATTAGGTCGTGGGTGACGAGAACTTGTCCATCGGCATGGACACCAGCGCCAATACCAATCGTAGGAATTTTAATGGACTCGGCAACTTGTTTGGTCAGCTTGGCAGGAATTTTCTCTAGTACGACCGCAAAACAGCCCAACGATTCTAATAATTTTGCGTTCGCTAGCAGTTCTTGTGCTTCTTCCTCTTCTTTCGCACGGACGGTGTAAGTACCAAACTTATAAATAGATTGAGGCGTCAAGCCCAAATGCCCCATGACAGGGACACCAGCCGATAGGATGCGCTCGACCGACTCTTTGACTTCTTTGCCACCTTCCAATTTCACAGCGTGTGCACCCGATTCTTTCATAATGCGAATGGTAGAATCCAAAGCAGTTTTGGAATTACCTTGATAAGCACCAAAGGGCAAGTCTACGACCACCAAAGCTCGCTTGACCGCTCTAACGACAGAAGAGGCATGGTAAATCATTTGATCTAAGGTGATCGGTAGCGTGGTTTCGTGTCCAGCCATTACATTACTCGCCGAATCACCTACCAGCAACACGTCGATTTTGGCAGCATCTAGGATTCTTGCCATCGAATAGTCGTAGGCGGTAAGCATCGCGATGGGTTCGCCATTGGCTTTCATGTTTTGGAGTATTTTGGTGGTAATTCGTTTTATTTCTTTTTTATGGACAGACATCAATTATTTATTTGGTAAGACGTGATTGCTGTTAGCAGTTAACTATTAGCAAAATTTCAAGACGCACTCAGTTCTATCCAGCAAATATAGATAAAATTGGGCTACCATTCTAAGGTGGTAAACGCCTACTGATCGGTAAGCCCCAAGGATTGCCGAGCAGCTACTAGCAGTAAGCTCGGCAATCCTAAGGGCTTACCGATCTAGTGGGCTTAGAGCTTGTTTAGAGCAGGATTGAACTGTAAATCAGTAGTTTACGGTTCTGGCGAAGAAAATAATAGCGACTTTATCGAGATAAACGAGCGATTATTTTCAAAGTCAGGTTCGGAAAATACTGGTTTACAGGAAGATAATGCTCCAAACATGCTCTTA
>JBCDKV010000050.1:0-13180 GCA_038746215.1 Bacteroidota bacterium
GAAATTGAATGGGGAACGGGCGCAATGAACGTTACGACCCTCAGTGATTTGGCAATTGGTCAATATACCGTTACTGTTACCGATCAGAATGGATGTGTGCGTGATGCGGTCATCAGTGTTGAAGAAAGTGAAAATACGCTGGCTATCACGACTGCTGCCGATCCAGCAAGTTGTCAAGTAGCAGCAGATGGGACAGCTAGCGTCAACATTACTGGTGGCGATGCGCCTTATCAAATTATTTGGAGTACCAATACGGCGGATACCATTCTGGTGCAGGAAGCGACTACCTTATCTATTGCTGATTTAGCATTAGGTGATTATGAAGTTACCGTGATAGATGCCAATGGCTGTGATGAAGTAGAGCGAATTAGTGTGCCAGAGGACAACAACATTACAATTGCAACCAGCAAAAGAGATGCAACCTGTGGAACAGCACCGAATGGATTAGCAGTCGTTGATAACATTACTGGTGGAAGCGGCACTTTCCGCATAGAGTGGGAAGACGGTACTGCCTCAGATAGTTTGAAAAACCTTGCACCAGGCACTTATGCGGTGACCGTAATTGACAACGAAACGGGTTGTACGCAAAGTACTTCCGTCACCATACAAGAAGACAACGACATTGCGATCGCAGTGGATGTTGCCATTGACACCGAAGGCATATTTGGTAGCCTAACCGCCAATGCGACGGGTGGCACACCTGAGTATACTTATGTTTGGTGTAATGATGCAACTAGTCAAACCATCAGTGGCTTAATCATCGGTGGCTATATCGTTACCGTTACCGATGCAAATGGCTGCGAAAGAGCAGATACTGCTTTCGTGAACGTCGAACCTGAAATAAACATCCAACCCAATTGTGATGGCACTGCACAAGTAAGCATAGTGACGGGTGGTTGTACGACTCTGAATTTGGATTGGGGCAATGGCATTGCTGGCGAAACCGTGACGCTACCAAATGGTACGCAAACGCTCACAGTCAACTTCCCGAATGGAGAGCAGCGAACAACTACCTTTGAAGTCAATGCGCCGCAATTAAGCATTATGGAAGATGCCATCGTAAATGCTTCTTGTGAAGCGTTAATGGACGGAGCAGCGACAGTTAGCGTAGATGGCGGAACAGCACCCTACATCTACGAGTGGCGCAATGAAGCGGGCGAATTGGTAGGCAGTACTGCCAGCGTCGAAAATTTGATGGCAGGTACTTATACAGTGTTAGTGACCGATAGCAATGACCCTGCTTGTACGGTTGAAGAGCAGATTACCATAGCAGCGGATAATCTAATCGACATCAGCGCACTCGATCAAAGTGTTTGTGAAGGAGAAACAGTAACGCTCAGCGTGATGAATAACAATCCAGATGAGGACTTGAATTATGAGTGGTCGCCTGCGGAACTATTTGAAGGAGACACCAATACAGCTACGCCTACTTTCATTGGCACAGCCGATGCTACCGTCACGGTAATCGCGACTAGTGCCAGTGGTTGTACAAAAGAAGAAACGGTCAATATTACCTTTACCGAAAAAACAGCACCTGACGTGAGCCGTATCACCTTTACGGAAAGCTGTCTAGGTTTTGAAGTCAAGTTTGAAGGTAATGGAGAAACGAATGGTTATATCTGGCGTTTTGGTGATCCAAACACATCAGAAGATATTTCCGCCGAGGGCAATCCAACCTACACCTATCCTGAAGTGGGTACTTATGTCGTTACCTTGATTCCAGTGGATGCGGCTGCTTGCCAAGACACGGCGCTGTTGGAAGTAACTGTAAATGGTAAACAAGAGCGAGCCTTCGATATTTCGGGTGGCATGATCGTTTGCGGTCAGGAGACAACTACCGTTAGCGTAGATGACACCCAGCTAGATGTGGAGTGGTATCGCGCCGATGATACCGATCGAAGCAATCCACTAGGCAGTCTAAATAGTATTGAACTGGGCGCAGGAGAATACATCGCTGCGGTGATGGATCGAGAAGAAGGCTGCATGGGAGAACAAGCATTTACAATAAGGGATGAGCAACCAAGACCCGATCTACAAAATTTGCTACAAATTTGTCAAGGTGGAACGGTCGCTATAAGCGATATTGTCTTCGATTTAGATGGTGGTACACTTGGATGGTTGGGCAATGATCCTACCGTGATTGCACCACAGGAAACGACGACTTATACCGTAGAAGTGGATAATGGACTTTGCTCCTTCACGCAAGAATTAACCATTGAAGTCATTGCAAAACCAGCTATCGGCGCTGCTTTTGCCGAGCCAGACACCTTGATTCTTGGTGGTGCTATGAGTACCGAATTGGGCATAGATAACCCAGATGGGGCGTACAACTACACTTGGACGGACGAAAATGGTGGATTTGCTGGTAGTGGCGAAAATCCAACGGTACAGCCTGATCGTACGACCACTTACACGGTTGCTGTCACTGCACAAGAAGACCTATTGGGTGCATGTGCTATTGAAGAGAGAGTAACCGTAGTCGTGCTCGACTTACCTTGCGATGAGCCTTATATCTTCATGCCAAACGCCTTTACGCCCAATGGTGACAATGTAAATGACGTCATCCGCGTAAGAGGTCCACGCATCGGTACAGACGAGCTGATTGACGAAATAGAATTGGAAATATACAACCGCTGGGGCGAACTGGTCTACGATAGTGATTTGGATGAAAAAGAAGAGAAAGCCTGGGACGGTACGCACTTACGCACAGGTATGCTCGCCGAAGGTAGGGTATTTGGCTACACGCTTCTTGTCCGCTGTATCGGTGGCGATACCTTCAGCAAACGTGGTAATATTATTTTGATTAGGTAGTGGCTTCTATCAGATTGCCTAGTCAGCTAGTATCTTTTTTAAAACGGTCTAACTATACTCCGTTTGGGATAAAAAAGTGCATTTTGCTCTGTTGACATTTCCAAATACAAGCTGTTAGGTGTACTTTCAAATTTGGCGGCATCGAGCCTGCCAAATTTGAGCAAGGTTTTTCAAGGACAAAGAAGCGAGAATCGCTTCTTTGTCCTTGAAAAACCTTGATTCGCTGAGGAGGTGTCGACCTCCTCCTCGGCGAAAACTTACCCTCAGATTTAGCGGTAAATGATGTGAACAAAACCTATCTTTTTTCAAAAATGAAAGCACTTTTTTACCCCGTTGGCAGTATACTATCTATAACGTCTCTGAAAGGGAAATTTTTACTTCGTAGAAATTTCCCTTTTTGGATTAGGCATGTGCGAAGTCTAAAACTATACTCAGAAATAAGTCCGAGAAAGTTCCTGAAATTGTGCAACAAGTATGCTCAAGAGATTTCTATGGACGGAAATACAAATTTTTCAAGAAAATTTGTGTTTCCGTCCGAAGGGACTTACTGAACATACCTGTTGCGCGATTTCCTGACCTTGACTCAGGCTGTTTTGGACTAAAGTGTCAACTACTTTTGCGATTCAGATAAGCCTGTCAATTTTTTGTCTTGGAAAGAATCTCTCCCAACGCTAACCCATTCTTCCCGATAGCAAATACAGCAAAATAAAGCTTCTGATCGTCCAAAGTATAGTTCTAATCCAATTGCTGCTGACTAATTTTCGGTGGGTGTCTAAATTAAAATTATTGGAAAGTTGTCCGTGTAAGGGGACTTGAATAAAAAAAGTAGATGCCCATATCAATAGCAATAATATCAAGGCCGCTATCAGATATTTAGCAGGAAAAGTTGTTGGATTTAAAGCTAGCAAGATCGCTGTACCTAATTCTAGTAGCATCATCGGCAAAACGACCCAAGTAATCGTCTGTGTATGTCGGGCTTCGTAAGCGACAAACAGATCATTGCTCACGCCATCCATCAATGGATAGTGTACGATTTGTACCATCCAGATCAGTCCAGTCATAAAAATAGTAGCGAAGAGTTGGAGTAGGAAAATATGATGTATCATTGGATCAGTTTATTTGATTAGGAACGTGAGTAAAGTAACCTTCGGTTTTTAAGGACATCTTTCATTTACTCATGAGCTTGTACGAAGCTTTTGATAATATCCGCAGTAAGCTACCATAAAGTTCTTGAGATCGCGCAACAAGTATACCCAGTTGGTTTTTATGGACGGAAACACAATTTTTTTTAGGAAAAATTGGTGTTTCCGTCCTAGGAGACTTACCGAGCATACTTGTTGCGCGATTTTCTTGCATTGACTCAGGCTAAATTCAAGTAGGCTGTCAAGAAAAACAGAACTTCTTACAGTCGTATTTTTGTACATCATTATACTAAAATTCACCGAAAGTAAAATTTCAAGATATTGATTATTAGTACCTTATCTAAAATAGATATGCTTTTCCTGTGAAAAAACGGGAGGAATAAACTGCTGATCGAGTCCTGCGCCGCCTTCCAACTCGCCCTATATTTGCATCAGAAACAAACTAAAACAATAAGTAACGATCAAATAATAACTTCCCGATTTATGACAGCATCTTTTGTCCTGAGCATCCCACCCGCTAGCGGGTCTCTTCGTTGAAAAGATACTTAATCTTTTCTGCAAGCAACACTGCGAGAATGTTGAAAAGCCTCGCCAGCCGAGAGGATTCCTACGTTACACTCAGAAAAGGGAACCCTTGCATCCCTTTTGCTGAGTAGTATCAGAACAAAATCTGCCCAGTCAAAATGTGGAACTTATTGTTTGTCCGTTACTAAAGCACAAGAAAAGAAAAAATAAAATTCATCAAACCAAAGCAATTGTACTACGCAAGTAATGAAAAGTTCAAACTCAAAACGCTTACTTGCAAGGCAGCTCGCTGAAACTACTACCAAACGTATATTCTAGATTGCGACTAAGCAGGATAGAATGAGATTTTAAATTATGAAAGTGAGAAAAGTAGTACAGTAATTTTTGAAAGGGCTTTCCCGTGGGAAAGCCTTTTTTCTTGCTATAAACTTAGTTCGACTTTAGCCTTCGACTATCAGCTGTTGGCTTAAATCGTAAGTACTTGTAATTCAGTAATAGGCGTATATGAAGTCTTGAGTAATACTTAAAATAAATCTAAGTCAAGCTCTTGAGATCGCGCAACAAGTATGCCTAAAGGATTTTATGGACGGAAACACAAATTTCAACTTATTTTTCTCTAAAAAATAAGTTGAAATTTGTGTTTCCGTCCGAAGAGACGCCCTGAGCATACTTGTTGCTCAATTGTCTTGCAATGACTCAGGCTGTTTCCGAGTACGATGTTAAGAAAAAACAGGACTTTGTACAGCTCTAAAGAAAAATTAGCAATTTGAGACCAAAGTGTCAACTACTTTTGAGACTCAGATAAATATGTCGAAAAATAGCTGAAAACTTGTGTTTCCGTCCGAAGAGACTCACAGAACATACTTGTTACTCGATTTTCTTACATTGACTCAGGCTGTTTCATAAGTCTATCAATTGAAGTAAAGCGTATTTCCCTGCTTAAACAAATCAACAAGCACTTAGCTTTCAACAATTGCCACGGTCTTCCATTCATAATTTTTGCTTTTAAATAAGTTATTTCTATTTTGCAACATCGCTGCGTTTTCATTGGGTAGAAAAGATAGCGATTTACTCATCTGCTACAAATAAAGCAATCATTCGATTAGACAAATATAGAAACATGACGAAGCTTAAACTGCTGTTGTTAAGCCTATCCGCTTTACTTTCTACTATTGCACTTGCCCAAAACGACGATCTTGGCGATCAAAACTTCCCACCGCCCGAAACGCCACCAGAAATCAAAGCACAACGAGCAACTGGAACGATTCAGATAGACGGTCGGTTAGAAGAAGCCGATTGGCAACAAGCTGCTATTGTCTCCGATTTTTTCAGAAGAGAACCACGCCAAGGTGGCGATATTCGGTATGAAACCGCTGTCAAGTTTCTCTACGACGATAAATACCTCTACGTAGGGGCATATTGTAAAGATTCGGTGGGCTTGAAAGGCATCCGAGTGCAGGATTTACGGCGAGATTTCAGATGGGGAGAGAATGATATTTTTGGAGTTGCGCTCGATCCACAGAACCTGAAGCAGTATGCGCAATCCTTCCAAACGACCCCTTATGGCAATCAGCGCGATTTTCAAAATTTCAATGGGAATAGCTACGACAATGGCTGGAATACCCTTTGGACGGTACGTACACAACGCACAACTGATGGTTACACGGTGGAGCTGGCGATTCCTTTCAAAACCTTGCGCTACGATGCGCCCCAAGTGGGAAAATCAGTAGAGTGGGGCGTAACCTTAGTACGCTACGCCCGACGCGATATAGAGGTATCCACCTTTCCTGCTATTCCGCAGTCGTTTTCACCCTATCGGATGACGTATGCCGCTAAGCTCACAGGTATTGAAGTGCCGCCACCCTCGGCAAATGTGCGTATTGAGCCTTATTCCTTGTATCAGTTTGATCAGATCGGAATAGGTAGCACCAGCACCTCAAAAGGTGATTTTAAACTAGGTGGCGATGTGAAATGGGCAATTGATCCACGCTCTGTTTTTGACTTAACGATCAATACAGATTTTGCACAAGCCGACGTGGATAGGGCGGTCAACAATCTCGAACGTTTCAACATCTTTTTTCCTGAACAGCGGCAATTTTTTCTCGAAAACTCTGGCATTTGGGCAGGTAGTTCACAACAAGCAATTCGTCCTTTTTTCAGTAGAAGAATCGGTTTGCAAGGCAGTTTCAATGCAGCACCAGCACCTATTCAGGTGGGGACTCGATTCACACAGCGAACGGATAAGCAAGCCATCGCAGGACTTTTTGTGCGACAAGGTGAGACAGAAAGTTCTCCTATTTCCAATTTTGGGGTAGCGCGATATTTGAGAAATTATGGTAGAGAAAATAATGTGGGTGTTATGCTGACTCATCGCTTGGACGAAGCCTCTTCGGAACTGGGTTTAGACGCTAATAATAACACCACCTTCACCATAGATGGACAGTTTCGCCCGACCAGTCAATGGGACATCAAATACTTACTTACCACTTCCATAGACGAAGGGACGGGTGAAACGGGCTATGCGGGTCATTTTTTTGCTGGCAACAATAGCAATAAATACTACTTTGGCTGGGTGACGGAGTACGCTAGTGAAAACTATAATCCAGCGATGGGTTTTGTGCGGCAGCGAAATTTACTCAGTCACAATCCTGGTGGCTACTACATTTGGCGTCCCAAAAACATTGACTGGATTCGTCGCTGGGATCCTGGCGTCTTTGTAACCTACAATCACGACGCTAACAATCCTACTAGTTTTCAGCAAGCCAATCTCTACATTTTTCCAGTCTATTTTTGGTTCAAGGACAACAGCTTTGCAGAAATTTCGCTCTTTCCCACTTGGCAAAATATCAACTTCGACTTCGCTCCTTTGGGACTAAAAATTGCCCAAGATCGCTATTTCTACACACGCTACTTAATTCGATACAATACCGACCGATCTAAGAAATGGTCACTGGGCGCAACTTACAATTTTGGGAGGTTTTACAATGGGCAACGCAACACCTTACAGTTTTCGGGACGCTTAGCCCCTCTGCCCCAAGCTGCCATTACATTAGACTATGAGTATAACGACATCATAGGCGTTGGCATAGATCAAGCAGATTTAAGGACGCATCTAGTGACGCTAGGTTCACGCTTTGCCCTCAATCCGAGATTACAACTCTCCGCCTTCTACCAATACAACAGTTTCGACGATCAAGGACGCTGGAATGTTCGCGCCAGTTGGGAATATCAACCGCTTTCTTTCCTCTATGTTGTTTACAATAATACGCAGATCAACAATCTAAACGAGCCGCTTCAGGAGCAGCAGCTCATTGGTAAATTAACTTGGATGCGGCAGTTTTAGAGCTAAGGCAATCGCTAAGAAAATCGCACAATAGATATGCTATACAAAACCCTTCAAGCATACTTATTACGGGTGAACCTGTGAAATGATGTAAGTCTTATTGTAGAAACATAAATCAATATTTTGATTTAAAAATCCCGTAGGGATGAACTGTAGGTAGCAAAAAAAGATAAGAATGCTTGCAAGTCCTGTAGGGACGTACTGTGAAGAGTACATAGTTCGTATCTACGGCACTTAAAATACTACATTTAAGCTATTTTCTACCCATAGTTCGTCCCGATGGGACTATAAAATTATGCTTATATCATTTAGCAGGTACACCCCTTATCACCCAATCTCAAAAGCTTCACTGTAATTGATTTCAAGCATTAGTCACTCCTCACGTTTCGTAAACAAATCGTAGCCAGTCAGTACATGATCCCACTCGTAATCCGTAACGGATCGTACCAGCATCCAATTGGTATTGAGTTGCAGTTGGCCTGCTTTCTCAAAACAAATTCCCGTCCAAGAAGTGATGCTGCCGTAGTCCTTCCAAAACACGCTGAAGCTGACCGAAAGTGCTTGGTGTTTTTCCTCCTTTTGTTCCGCTGCTGTCAATGAGCGGCGATTGACTAAACCTGTTAAAGGAAAACTTCCACCTTCCGTACCTGAGGGCGACAAGAAGTAGCCGCTAATGGTAGCCGTAGTACTGTCGTAGGATGTAATCACCAATTGAGATGGATCTTCTTGGTCTTTCTGATTGTGCCAAGTACCGATCAGATCGCTTGGTTGCGCCAAATCTTGCGCATCTAATTCAATCGCAACGAAGCAGCTAAGCACCAAACAGAGATAAGTGATTCGATTCATAACGGTCGCTAATTTTACATTTTTGTATCATAATATAGAGGCGTAGGACAAATATCGGATGCCTCGAACAATAAAATGAGCATTTTTGTTATTTTTGCACTATCACACAACACAAACAACTAGTTGGTAGGTGCGAATAAAGTACCCGTAATCCATTTGGCACAAAGAAAGTGCATTTATTCTTTTAATGTAATCAGTAGCAGTGTATTGCAGTCAAGCGAATAAATGGTTTAAAGATAGGCAAGCACATGGTTTGTCCCGTTTGGAGTATACCACCGACTATTTTGCTTTCCGAGTACAGCGCGATTTGATAAAAATCAAGCTGATTTATGAATTTCAATTTTTACTTTAAGGTAATACTTTTTTTTACCTATACCCTTTGTTTTTGGGGTTGCAATGATCTAGGGGATAATTTAGGCGGTGCAGTCGAAGAATTTAGGCTCTTTCGAGAAGAGTCGATTTTTGCCATCGACGAAGCGATTGTTTCTGTCGAAAATGGGCTAATGAATGGTACGGATGCCATCAAAGCACTAGGGCGACAGTTGGATCAGTCCATACAAGATGTTTTGGTCTACAATGTACCATTTATCTTGGATAAACTAACGGGAGAAGCCAATAGTGCGATCTTCTGCGCAACCGATTTCGCGGCTAATCGAGCTTTGTATTATATGCGTTCGATGAAAGCCGAATTGCTGACTGGCGAATTGCCCGAACCACCGCCACCAACTATTTGCCAATCTTCTATAAATAGCATCAATTTGAATGCGCCAGAAGACATCCGAAGTATTTTGACGATCTATGGCTACGACTTCCTTAAAAAGGATTCTTTCGAGGTTTTTTTAGCTTCCAATGCGGGCAAGACTTATCCACTGGACAATAGCCTTCGCTTCCAAACGGATTACGAATTTACCATCAATCTTTCCACCCTTGATGATACCTTCCTAGAAGATTGGGACTACTTATCTATACAGTACAATGCGCAGGAAATTTTTGCCGTCAGTATCGTAAAAGAAAGAACCGAAGAAGCGCTGACGGAAACTAAGTATGTATCCATTCCTAAATTCGGATTCTTGCCGCCACACACCAATGGCGATCGCGAATTTGATGCCAATGGACCCAAAGTTGTCGTACACGCTCGCCTTCGACACAATCGTAAGCAAGCCTATATCGAGTTGTACATGCTGGCGGAAGAACTGCGTTCGGACTGGACGAGAGCGGAAGGCTGGAGCAATCCATTGTATTATTATACGGCGCCCGAAGGTTGGCACATCAAAAAAATTGAAGGGGTTACCGATTTTCAAGATTTAATCAACTATACGGATACCGACGAACTAGTCGATATTTTCTTTACTTCCCTTGGGCAGGCCGAAGTTACGGGCGACTACGTAGGGGAAGATGCAGGTATCCACACCCAAGTTAATTTCAATTTCAGCTATCAAGTACCCGTTGTGATTGAGCAAGATTGAGTGTCGGAATGAGTTGTTGGCTATTGGCTAAGTATGCGGATATGGGGTGAAATACTTCATGTTGTGCAGCTAAGCTCTGCTAAGATTTTCGGAATCCAGTCAAGCACCTGAGATTGCACAGTGCGTATATAAACAGGTCCTTTTTCGGACGGAAATACAGACGTTCAGTTATTTTGACAAGGTTACTCACTCGCTTGACATTCTACTTAAAAACAGTTTGAGTCAATGTAAGAAAATCGCGCAATAAGCATGCTCAATAATTCCCTTCGGACGGAAACACAAATTTCGAGTTATTTTTCCCTGAAAAAAATAACTCGAAATTTGTGTTTCCGTCCATAAAAACCCTTCGGGCATACTTGTTGCGCGATCTCAAGGAATTGTCCCATGCTTATTTCGGTATTACCCAAAACTTCGTATGCGACTAGATAAAAATTAGAGATTTGGCATCTGAGCTTGCATTTTGGAGCAATATGCGCTCAGTGCTTAACTCTACATCTAATCCAATTTTTCTACATAAACCATCTAAAAAAATGAAAAAAATTATACTACTGTTTTTTATATGCCTTTCTTTTACTAGTATTTATGGGCAAAATACCAAACCAGAGCGTATCATCAAGCTTGATCCCTTTGCTTTATTTGTTTCTACCATTGGGGTACGTTTTGAGCAAGTGATGAATGGTCAATACTCCGTACAAGTGGGCGGTTCTTATACCACACAATCCGTCACGATGTGGGAAGGCTTGGAAGGCCGTGCGAGTGGCTACACCGTCAATATGCAATTTCGCCGCTATTTTTTGCCAGGTTATGAGAGTGCAAATCGAGTAGCACCCGAAGGTGTTTACATTGGCGCATGGGGTAAATACGAGCATTTAGATGCTAAACTCCGAATCGGAGACGATAAAGCAGATATGCTCAATGGCGCAGCTTATAGTGGTGGACTAATGGCAGGTTGTCAATTTTGGATCAAATATAAGCGGCGTAATTTGGTGTTGTTTGATGCCTTCATGGGAGGTGGATATAAAATAGCAGATTACGCGGGTCGCTTTGCAGAACAAGGACGCTTGATTCAGTATGCTCGCTCTGGTATCGTACCGAGATTTGTGGTTTCAGTGGGGATGCCGATTTGATTTTTTTGAACTAAAGGCTTGGTAAGTACACTGTAAACTAAATAACTTTGCCTTTTGACGGTTTCTTTTGAAATCTATCTGTGTTATTTTTTTGCAGGAATAACTCGTTATGCCAGAAAAAAATGCCTTGATATATTTCAAAATAGCCTCTGTCAGAAAAGCAAATAAATTTAATTTACAGTGTACTAAGTTTCAAAAACTTACCAAGCCTAAACGTACTGTTTCAATCATATAAATGTAAACCAAGGAGACCAACAGTACTGAGTCAATATATCTACCTATCCATGCACAAAAAATACCGAACACTAAATACATGATGTTCGGTATTGCGAAGTGAAAGTTAAGACTTCATACTTTCACTTTAAGACTGATCTGTTTGTGCGGTAGACTGACTGAAAGACTATATTATCTTTTGCTTACCGCTCTACTTTGACATGCTTGGTCACTAGTTCCATTTGTCGTAGCTACTTCCGCCTTTGTCGTAGCGATCTCTGCGATCTCTGCCACCACCGCCGTAGCCACCGCCGCCACCGCGACGATTATCACGGTCATAACCGCTTCCGCCACGATCATAGCCACCGCGACCACCACCACCGTAGCCGCCGCCACCGCGATTTCTACCACCACCGTAGCCACCGCCACCGCCACCGCGACCATAGCCACCACGACCACCACCGCCGCCGCGTCTGTCTTCGGCTTTCTTGACGACAATCTCACGTCCGTTCATTTCAGATTCGTTTAATGCGTCGATGGCAGCGTATGCTTCATCATCATCAGGCATTTCTACGAAACCGAATCCTTTGGAACGTCCTGTATCACGATCCATAATAACTTTAGCCGAATCTACTGCGCCGTACGCTTCAAAGGCTTCTTGCAATTCTTCGCTGGTAACACCATAGTCCAGCTTAGCAACAAAAATGTTCATAAAAAAAGAAAAAATTGAAAATAAAAAACGAGTCTACTTGAATAATGCGTGAATGATAAATCATTGAACGATCAGGAAGTAATGAAAAAACTGATGAATGGTCAAAAGCTTCAAAAATTGAAAATGCAAACTTATTTTTTCAACTTTCCTGTGTGGTATACTTCATTAGAAAATGAAGTATCCAAATTCGTTGTTTCATCATTACCCGTGGGAAAGAAAAAGGAAAAGTCAACTAATTGGTACGTACACAATGGTATTTTATCAATCGGATGTCTTTTGTATTTTCTTAGTTCCTAAGTTCGGTGAAATCAAGTAAGTACTCAAAAAAATCTTGATTGAGGGAAGAAGGGATTAGAGAAGGAAATTCATTAAAATGCTTAACTAAAACGTTCAAACCATCAACTTACAACAAGAATATCGTTGTAAAGATACGGGGATTTGAAATACAGTGCAATAGGAAGGACGAAAATTCATTTTTTATTGAAGGAATAAGCCCCAATATGAGCTTGTTGCAGACCATTTTGTCGGTCTTTGAAATACTTTTTCAAGGCAAAGGAGGAAGAAGTGAATGCAATGGTGTCCCATGGAACATCTTTTTCTAAGAATAACTGGGTGTCTAAACTTTCCACACCAACCCCAAAATCTAAGGATTGTAATTTTGCTAAGAAGTGAATGTAAACTTGATTGACGTGTGGCAGACTGTAGACCGCTAGTACCCCCAGGATATCGACTTTTGCTTCTGCTTCTTCCCAAACTTCTCTAATCGCGCCCTCTTCTGCCGTCTCTCCGTTTTCCAAATAGCCCGCTGGCACATTCCAAAGCCCCCTACAAGGCTCAATTGCCCGCTTGCAAAGCAATACTTGATTCTCCCAGATGGGTAAGCAGCCCGCTACAATTTTAGGATTAGAATAGTGAATCATGTGGCAATTGCTACAAACCTGACGAGGACGATTGTCGCCCTTCGGAATCCGATATTCTAGTTGATTTGATCCACA
>JBCDKV010000051.1:0-13142 GCA_038746215.1 Bacteroidota bacterium
CGATTACGCGTATTTAAAGCTTCTATTTGAAATCTGTTTTGGCTCATACAGTATTTTGTTCTTAACGTCTTTTTAGCATTTTTTCCACTAAAAGAAATGAGGTCGATTGCAGCCAATTACAGAAATGTCCAGTAGTCTATTTATTGAACTGTTTATTCGTTTAACAAGCTTAGGGTCAACGCATTGCAGTTCAACGAATAAACAATTTAAACAGCTAAACAGGTATATTCGTTTGCACAGATTTATCCCGTTTGCAGTATAGGTATTGAATTAGGACTATAAAGAGTTTTGGATAATGCCTGAGAAAAATAAGCATTCTCGCCTCCCGATTAACAGCTAGCTTTCCTACGCAAACCACTGCTTCCAAGGTATTAAAAACGGTAAAACAATTACCCAAACTACAAAGAAAGCTGCCATAGCTTTTGGATAAGGTAAACTATGCCTAACCGCAGGCAGAGCAACGAGAACGAGCCAAGTTCCTTTGTAGATAAGTTGAATCAATAATACGGGGGAAAAGATAATTGGCTTGAATAATCCGAGTACGGATAAGATCGCAATTCCCAGCCATAGACAACCGACCAATTTCATTACCTCTGTGGGTTCGTACGCCTTGCCGAATGTAGTCATCGCAGCATAACTAGGATTTGCGATGGCAGATATTGCAATCTGACCAGCTACTATTATATTCAGGATGTAAATAATTCTTAGTCCTATCATTTTAGACTGTTCGTTTTCTAAAAAATAAAGATGCTTACAGATCTTCCCTGCTTTGAGTACAAAATCATTTTTTGATATTTCCATCCTTTAGAAAGCATTGGAAATCTTGCTCCAATCCTCGTCAGGAAGTTTGTGGTACTTTTCGACAAATTTTCTAGTGGTCATTCACAAAAATGAATATCTAATTTTAACTTGCTTGTCCACAGAGGGTTCAAAGAGATGCTTAGGCAAATGTTTCAATTTTGCATTACTTTTTAAATAAAACAAAAATTATATTTTTAAGTCATTGATATACAATTATTTAATATAGCTGAATACAGTTTAGGTATTTCTTGTACTTTGTGAGGAGATAAATTATTTCTATCTTCGCCCTATGAAAATCTGAATGGCAAAATGGCATATATAATTGTGATTCAGTATACAACTTAATTGCCCATAGTAAGTCTTTTCTTTTTCATTACACGACACAAAACTACGGTTTGTACTTCACGAGATATTGGTACAATTTTTACTGCGATGAGCTACTTCATCATTAGCAATAAAAAAGGTAATGGCTTGTGCATTTAGGAAAGGCGCATGGCGTTGTTTTCTTATCGATAAAGGATTTTTTATAGCGAAATAGACTTTTATTGACGCTTCCTGAAAGTTCGGCACAGGGAATTACTTCAACAATATTCAAGTGTCACACAGACTTGGTATTGATAAACTTTGGGGTTAATTATGTGGACACACAGGGAACACAGGAAAAATATACTCACGCTTTTGTGCCTATTTATCATGGCATCGACTACGCTCACAGCTCAGTATATCGTAGAGGCAAACGTTTCTTATTCCAAGGGCGTAGCTTGCCTTAAAAGAGGAAAATACGCAAAGTCTATCGCTTACTTTAAGAAGACTTTGAAGCAAGAACCGCAACACGATGCCGCTTGCCTAATGCTTATCAAACTTTCATTGGCGAAAAATCATCGCAAGCAGGCGGTTATCTACATTGACCACCTTTCTCGGATTGATGCAACTTCTTCGAAGAGAGCTTTGGAGCGAGATTATTACCTAGCCTTTCGCTCTATTTTGCAAGCTAGATACGGTATTGCTCGCGAGCAAATGGAATCTATTATCACTAGAATACACAAAGATCGCGATTTTGATTTCAATTTATTAGCACGTGCTTATAATGCTTTGGGATATTTGGATGTCGTTGAAAATCAGCAGATTGGAACGAGCAAAAATCGAATGGCAGTCAACGAAAGGGATTTGCAAAATGCACGTTTCTTATTCGAGGAGGCATTGCGCTATAAGCCAAGTAGCCCCGTAGCTGCGACCAATTACAATCGCGTCAATACGGCACTCAGAATTTCACCGAATAAGATTGATCCTTACCAAATCAATGACTTTGAGCTTCCAGAATACCTGCCCGCTTCTCCTGTGATGAAGACTTATGCGGATGCTGGTGCTATTGCGGTGAAAACAGAGTGGCTGCCAGCTAAAGTGCATTGGGTGGTGGAAGATTTCTCCAATTACGATGAACTAATCTTTATGATGGATGCCTCTGGTTCCATGCGTGTACCTTCTGAAATGGATGCGAATATTTCGCGTTTCGATTGGATGAAAAATCTATCTTATCACTTGCTCAAAAAGATAAAGCGAACGACTAGTTTAGGAGTCATTGCGGTAGGCGGTGAGTGTGGTGAACAACCACCCATGCAGTTTTCGACGGCGAGTTCCCGTTTTGAGATTGCCAATGCGATCAAACACCTGAAAGCAGATGGACAAACGCCTGTCAATCAAGCCATGCGTATCGCATCACAACTATTCAAGCACCATGGGAAGAAAAAAGCATTACTATTCATCACCGATGGCATGGAAAGTTGTGAGCCAGAGCTAACTTGTGAGCTTTCTGCTCAATTGGGAGAACTAGGTATTGAATTACATATCCTCAGCTTTTTGGAGCAAGCAAAAGCGCAGGATGCCTACGTTAGTTATACTTGCATGGCGGAAAGTTCAGGCGGCTCGCTCAAAGGTATTAGCAGTGGTGAAGTAAAGAAAAAAGACTACCAGTATCAAGTAGAAGAACAACTAATCGTACCGCTGTTGGAGCGCAAAGTCAATCACAAACAAAGCGTCGTCGCTGCTTATTGATATGGAAACCATGCAGCCATGAAACCATGCAGCCATGAAACCATGCAGCCATGAAACCATGCAGCCATGAAACCATGCAGCCATGAAACCATGAAACCATGAAACCATGCAGCCATGAAACCATGCAGCCATGCAGCCATCAACTCAAATACTTCCTTAAAATTCGGGAAGTATTCACTACGGCGGGTTGCTTGAACAATTCTCGATGTCTGCCTTCAGAAACTTCTACTTCGATGTTTCCCAACACTAACTTTGACCAAACTTCTAGGTGAAACTCCTTACCTTCCTGAGTATTGAATTGGCTACTTCTGATGAATAGCATTGCGCCATCATAGGGTTTCCAATTGTAGCGCATGTACATTTTGCTCAGTTTGTCGCGGACTTGGTCTAACTCTTTATTCTCTGTCTCGTTGGCGAATAATCTTTTCAGTAGCTTCTTACTGGCCTTTTTGCTCTCTTGCAAGAGGCTTTTGGTCATCGAACTGTGCTTTTTCTTAATCACTGAAAGACTAGGTGCGGAGTCAACCACAATGAGCAGTGGTTCGGGTGCGCCTGCTGCCTTCAATTGTTTCGCAATTTCAAAACAAACCGCATTGCTGAAGCAAAAACTTAGAATATTATACCTACCGCTGGTCTGCACTTTTTGCATCTCTTTAAGGTAAAATGCTGCCATTTCTTTGATATTATCGTAAGGTATGACATCGCCATTCAAGCCCTGTGGCTGAATAGCATAGACTGGTCGATCATCATCTAATTCCTGTGCCAATCCATTGTAGAAAAAGACGTGTCCTTGTCCAGCGTGAAAGCAGAAAAGTGGGTCTTTCGTGCCGTTGGCTTTTAAGGGAACAAGCGACGACCAAGTATCAGCAGCGGCTTCTTCTGAAAGTTTAGCGGCTAATTTTTGAATGTTGCGGTGTTGTAGGAGCAAAATGGGTGGCAGTTTCTTATTAAAAACCGCATCAATTTTGGAAAACATCCGAACGGCTAGTAGCGAAGTGCCACCCAACTCAAAGAAATCATCGGTCGTTTGTATGGGCGAAACCCCCAAGATGCTCTCCCAAATCTGAGTGAGTTGGAGTTCTGTTTCGTTGCTGGGGCTATTATAGGTAGTTGGAATATCTACTGTTGTTGTCGTTTGCGGAACTAAAATACTAGCAGGCGGCTCACCCAAATGAGCATGTATTTGGCTTAGTGTCAATGTTTTGTCCAAGTCATTATCCAATAGCGTAAGTAAGCGAAATAGATTAGCTTCTAAAAATTCGATTTGTGCCCGACTCACCTGCGAACTGGCGTATCGAAACACGAATTCGGTTGTTTCACCTGGCAGAACGATGAGCGTCAAAGGATAGGTGCTCGTCAAATCTCCTTGGAACTCTTCTACAAACACATCACCACCTCGAAGGCTATCCCAAGGATAATTTTGGACGACCAAAAGCGTATCGAAAAGCTTGGTGTAATCCTTAATCTTTGCCCAAGATAGAATGTGTTCCAAAGTGACGTACTCTGCGGATCGAATCGTGCTTCCCGTTTCTTGTAATGTCGCTAACCAATCCGTGAATACTTGATCTGCTTCCAACTGTATGCGAAGTGGCAGCGCATTAGTGAATAAGCCCACCATCTTATCAATGTTAGGCAGATCAATAGATCGTCCCGATACCGTATTACCAAAAGCGTGATCTTTTACCCCCAAAAGCTGTGCGACTAAGATGCCCCAAATTCCTTGCAATAAGGTGTTGAAAGTAACTTTGTACTGTCTGGCGCGCACTTGTAAATACTTGGATTGTTCTGGTGAAAACGAGAAAGCATATTGCTTAATGTCTGCTCCTTTATTATTGCTGTTGCCAGCTAGTAACTTCGGCTGAAAATCGCTTAGGTTTTGTTCCCAAAAGGCTGCTATTTTGCTTAAATCTTGTTTTTTGATCCAAGCTAAATAAGCTTGATAAGGGGGTAATTTATCGAAAGAAGGCTGTCGTTTTTTGACGATGGCATCGTAAGTATCAAAAACGTGCTGCAAGACGATGGCTGCCGACCAACCATCGAGTAGAATATGGTGCGAGGTCCAAATAAAATGATAGGTTTCATCCGCCAATCGAATCAGGTAGTAGCGTGCAATTGGAGCTTTATTGAAATTTAGTTTTTCCTTACGGTCTGCGGCTAATAAGGCGGTCAATTTTTGTGCTTGTATTTGCTCGTCTGTATCACGCCAATCTTCGATTGACCAGATGGCATGGATTTCGGGACGAACCACCTGAATGGGTTCCGCCACCTTTTCCCAGTGAATAGAACTGCGCAAGGCTTGGTGCTGATGACCAACCCTCTGCCAAGCATTTTCAAAAAGTTGTTGGTTCAATGCACCACTTAAGCGACACTGAATTTGGATAATGCCTTGATCTTCTTCTTCCAAGAGGCTATGAAAAAGCAATGCTTTTTGCATAAATCTCAATGGAAAAATCCCTTCTATTTTAGGTCTGTTTGTCTTCATGCTTGCTTGTGTCGAAATTTAATGTAGTGCTTTATAAAGTATGCGAATAACGACTGTACAGATCTCGTTTTTCCTGACATTTGACTCAGATATAGTTCAGGTCAATATTCATAAATCGCGCAACAAGTATGCTCCGTAATTCTCTTCGGACGGAAACACCGATTCTCAGTTATTTTTCTCAGAAAAAATAACTGAGAATCGGTGTTTCCGTCCATAAAAAATCTTTAAGCATACTTGTTGCGCGATCTCAAACACTTTACTAAGGTTCAAAAGTTTAGTAAAGCTGTACTGCCACAAGATGGAGCATTTTACCCGTTATTCGCGTAAAGTGCTAGTTGCTTCGATAATTTGTCTACAATAGGTTTATCTTGCAATTCAAAGCAATCTACTGGTTTGCGTTTTGATCGTAATCAAAAACACTGATCCCGCAGAACAAGTTGAGATGCCGTATGACACTCATATATCGCGCCATAAATACATGTAAAACAAGAAGGTGATGTATATACTGCAAACGGGAGAAATCTATGTAAACGAGTGTATCTGTTTATCTGTTTAAATTGTTTATTTGTTGAACTGATCTTGAAAGCATTAAACGAATAAACAGTTCAACAAATCAACAGAGATAGAAATGCACTTTTTTTATCCCAAATGGAGTATATTTTATTGAGTGGTGTGGCAGACAATCGCTAGCCTGAACTAACTACTAGGCGACCATTTACCATTTTCTATAATGTAAGCGATCTTCTTGACGACCCGATTGATAAAGTCTCCAATGTATTCATCTACGGGCATATCTATACCAAAGATACGTTCTACGAACCAATACAGTGAAATAATGATCAGTAGAATTGATCCATAAACCAAAATTTTTGGATACAGTTTAGTATTTCTTAGAAAATAAAGTATGGGAAAGATGGCAAGAATGATGGTCATTTGCCCTAATTCCACACCGACGTTGAAGCCGAGTAGTGAATAGACCATGTATTCTCCTTTTAGACCAACCTCTCCCAGCACACTCGCAAATCCGAAACCGTGAAATAGTCCAAAGCCAAAAGCCAAAATAAGCGTTTCGTTCTTGAAAAAAGGTCGGATGTTGTGATAAGCTGCCAATGCAATGGAAAGTGCAATGATGGCTTCTACCAAAAAAGAGGGCAGCGTAATGATTTGCAAGGCAGCCAAACTCAGTGTGATCGTATGCGCGATGGTGAATAGCGTAACGATCTTTAGCACATACCAAAGCGCAGGACTGAATCGCTCAACTGGTACCCACCTGCCTCTACTTAATGCCACCCCATCAGATGTTTTTCTACGCACAACGGCAGGAAGCAATAGTGCTAGCAGGAATAGAATATGATCCAGACCGATGTAAATGTGCCACATGCCACTTTTAATCATTGCAATCAATCCCTTCATAATCGAAGCATCGGTCAAGGAGAGCGTATCTTCAGTATTGTTTTTTGTGAAAATCATACTGACCAAAGATTCGTTGTCGTGAATGCCTGCTTTCCAATTGTAAGCGACCACGAACATACCTTTGTGATTACTGTCTTCCGTCACTAAAAACTCGTATCGAACGTTCAGTGAATCGGGAATTGAACTGACATTTTCCAGCTCAAAATTGAACATGATGAAATAGCCCAACTCCAAATCTTGAAACTCAATATCTGTAAACTTAATCGGATGGTCGCCGAGACTCGAAGAGAAAGCAATCTTTTCCAGTAAATGGGCTTTAATTTGATCGAGATAAGGGGCTAAGTCCGCTTCTGTGATGCCACGCTCCAAATTCAAACCCAGTGCTTTATTCAAGTCATCCGTCGTGATTTCTATGAGTCCTCCCATGGCATCCTCATAGACGGATAAGAAAATATAACTTTGGTCGGGTGCGTGAGCATCCAACTGTTTTGGCAGGGCTAAAACCAATAATAATGCAAGTAGTAAATGTGTATATTTCAAATAAAAATTCATGCTAGTTAGTACTTTGTTTGTTTAAGAGAACTGAACCATTTCTTTAAAAATAGTGCTTTGTTCCACCAACTCATCGTATTGACCCGAAGCGGTAATTTTTCCATCCTTCAATAAATAAATCTTGTCGGCGTATTTTACCGTAGACAATCGATGAGCAATAATGATGACGGTCGTTTCTTTTGCGATTTTTTGAAGGGCTTCGATCACGTTATTTTCGGTCACATTATCCAAGGCACTCGTGGCTTCGTCCAACACCATAATACTAGGCTGCTGATAAAGCGCACGCGCCAATCCCAAACGTTGTTTTTCGCCACCGCTCAGCCGTGTTCCTCTTTCGCCGACCATTGTTTGGTAGCCCTTTTCTAGTCCTTGCTCAATGAGTTCATCTACATTAGCAATACGCACTACTTTTCGGAGCAAATCCCAATCAATATCCTTGTCTTTCACACCGAGTGCAATATTTCTGGTAATGGTGTCATCCATCAAAAAGACCTCTTGCGGTACGTAAGCAATCAGATTTTGCCAAGCTTGGGTATTATCGGGCGTGATGTCGACCTCATCTACTTGTATACTACCTTTGGTCGGAGTAAGTAAGCCAACCATGAGGTCAATCAAAGTCGTTTTTCCCGAACCCGTAGAGCCAACAAAAGCGACCGTTTGTCCTTTGGGAATGGATAGATTGATGTCTGACAGGGTTGGATTCAGCGTGTTATCGTAGGTGAAACCAAGTTGTTGAATGCGAATAGCTCGTTGGAACGTGAGGCGTTCTTTGGTCACATTCGTATGAACTAAATGATTTTGGACGTGGTGGAGGTCATCGTACAGTTCTTGTAGGGCTTGATAATTGTGTTTGATCTTCGTCACTGCTGCGTACACTTTCTGAATGGCAGGGAGTAGTCGTAGTCCTGCGAAAGCATACAAACTCAAAATGGGTAAGACCGTTTGCAAATTACCAGCCGATATAATCATATAGATCGTGACACCGATGATACCGCCAAAAGCAACGATTTCGAGCAAAAATTTAGGGGTCGTAGAAATGAGGTGAAAGCGTGGTTGGATGGTACTATGTTTTTTGGAAGCACGCTCGAATTTTTTCATAAAAAAAGGCTGTACGCCAAAAACGCGGATGGTTTTCAAACCCAAAAAGACTTCTTGTAAACTCAGATAGCGCGCATAGCTAGAATTGATGCGGTCTTTTCCCAATGTGACCATCAGTTGTCTTCTGGAAAGATAGATGATAAGGTACGCCAATAGTAAGACTACAAAGACCACAAAAGAAAGCACCGGATTGACAACGACCACCAAGCCCAAAATCACCAGAGTCATAAAGGATTGCGAGATGACTTCAATCACAGGAATTAGTACGCTAGTGGTTACTTTTCCTACTTCTTGTAGCAATTTCGTCAATAGCTCGCTGGTGTTGTTTTGTAAAAAAAACAGATAAGGTCTCGACAAGTAAATGGCTAACAAATCTGTACAAAGTCGATGCGCAATATCCCACGCAATCTTTACCTGCAGCCAGCCCGTGAAGATGGAGAATAGATTGACCGTAGCGATAATTAAGATCACTGCCACACCAACGGCAATGAGCATATCGCTGGACTGCTGAAAGCCGAATAATTCATAGAAATAATTTAGCCATTCGTTATCAAAAATAGCATTCGGATCGGCTGCCAATTGCATAAAAGGCAAAATAGAAGCAATACCCGCCACTTGCAATAATGCCATGATGATGACCGCAACGGAAAGTAGAGCCAGTCTACGAATTTCCTTTTTTGTCAGTATGGATAGTATCTTCTTGATGCTGTGACAGTTTAGATATTGCTAATTTCCAGCAAATGTAGACAAGTTTATCTACTCGCCTTACATTCTTTATTGAAAACAAAATGAAAAATTTCATTTTGTTTTCAGGAGTCCCTTCGTACGGAAATGATGTTGCCTTTGATAATTTTTTCTAAAAACCATCAAGAGTAACATCATTTCTATCCAAAAGGGCCACCAAAATTAGAGTGTACCAAGTTTTTGGCGATCCTGAGAAAAAATTTAGTCAAGCTCTTGAGATCGCGCAACAAGTATGCTCAAAGGGTTTTTATGGACGGAAACACAAATTTCAACTTATTTTTCTCCAAAAAATCAGTTGAAATTTGTGTTTCCGTCCGAAGAGAATTACGGAGCATACTTGTTGCGCGAATTCTTTGCATTGACTCAGGCTGTTTTCAAGGAAAATGTTAACAAAACTGAGACTTCGTAAAGCCTTAAATAAAAATTAGCAATTTGAGGCTAAAGTGTCTACTACTTTTGTGATTTAGACAAACATCCTCAAATGTATGAATATTTCGGATTTTTGTGTAACCGCATACGAAGTAGCGTACAATTTTTTCTAGTAATCCAATAAGCATAGCCGAGCTAGCGTTCAATACACAGTCAAAACCATTTTGCGAAGGACAGTAAGAAAAATTTCTTTTTTTCTACTTCTTCTCCGAAATTCGCCCCCATTTTCTATCCCAAACCACAGCATAAATTAGAGGAGAACTCATGAGAAAAATATTTGTACTAGCCGTTATTGCTTTTATCATCAATGCCTGTGTGACGCAAAAAAAGCGAAACGACGTAGGAAAAGTGAAGAAGGCTTACCACGATGTCACGGCGGAATTTAACGGCTACTTCAATGCTACCGAACTTTACAACGCCTCCGTGTTATCATTGACGGAGCAAACGCCCACCAATTACAGCAAACTTTTACCCATCTATCCATACGTGGCGACAGAAAATCCAGCGGCAGTAGCGGCGGATATGGACGAAGCGATCAAGAAAGTGACCCTCGTGGCTGCCCTACATGGGCCGAGTCATTGGGTGGATGATTGCTATTTGATGGCTGCCAAAGCACAGTATTTGAAGCAAGACTACGAAAGTGCAGAAGAAACGCTAGAGTTCCTCGTATCTGAGTTTAGTCCAGAAGCACTGCTGAGTAAGGAGAAGAAGAAAAAGCGCGCCAAGCCAACCAGCAAAAAGGAGCGGCAAAAAGTACAAAAAGAAAAAACGAAAGAACGCAACGAAGACAAAAAGGAAAGAGAACAAACCGCTAAGCAGAAACGCAAAGAATACGAGAAAAAACGCAAGCAAAGAAATAAAGAGATCAAGCGACAGCGGAATGCGAAGAAAAAAGGAAAGAAACCCGCACCAAAACCGAAAGTAGAAACGCCCGCTACGCCCACACCACAGATCGAAGTACCCAAGGAAGAAGCAGATAAGAAGAAAAAGGAAGCGGAAGATGATGCCGCCAACGATATCAAGTTGGATGAGCCAACTGGACCATTCAAGCACAAACCCATTCACCAAGAGGGACAACTTTGGTTAGCACGTACCTACATTGAGCGCGACAAATTCGATCAGGCGGCGTTCCTATTACGCCAATTGACGGCTAAAGACAAACTCTACCCAGAAGTGCAGAAAGAGCTACCCGTAGTCATGGCACACTTTGCCTACATGCAAAAGAAATACGATGAAGTAGCTGCACCTTTGGAAAGAGCGATTGACCTTGCCGATAATAGAAAAGAAAAAGCAAGATATACCTACATCTTGGCGCAATTAGAAGAAATGAGTGGCAACAATGCTGCCGCTTACGCTCGCTATCAAGAAGTGGTGAAAATGCGCCCCAGCTACGAGATGGAATTTAGTGCAAAAGTGAGTATGCTGCTTAATAAGTACAACAGTGGCAGCGCAAGTCGAGAAGAGACCGTGAAAACCTTAGAAAAAATGACCAAGGATGAAAAAAACATTGATTATTTAGACCGTATTTACTTTGCGATTGCGGAGCTGTACCTGCAAGCTGGCGACGAAACCAATGGAGTAAAATACCTAGAATTAGCCTTGGCACAAGGAACGACCAACAAAGCACAGCAAGCAGAATCTTTACTGAAATTGGCCAAAATATATTTCGCTAAACAAGATTACGTCAAAGCTAGCGAGTACTACAACCAAGCGCTACCTGGCATTTCCAAGAGCGACGAACGCTATCCAGAAATAGAAGAGTTAAGCGGCATTTTGAAGGAAATTGCCAAGGAAACCAACACCGTTATACTGCAAGATAGCTTGATTCGGGTGGGGAAAATGACCCCCGACGAAAAACGTGCCTTGGCTTTTGAGGCAAAGAAAAAGCAAGATGAAGAAAGACGTCAACTTGCCATCGACAACGCAAAAAATGCAAAAAGCACACCTCGTAGACGACCAGGTGTGACCTCTACGACCCAAGTACAATCCAAAAATGCTTTTTGGGCATACGATGATCGTTCGGTGAAACGTGGCAGGAAAGATTTCGATAAACTCTGGGGTGATCGCCCACTCACGGATAATTGGCGGAGACAAAACGCACAGGCTGCCGAGGAATTTGAGTTGGAGGAAGACGAGTCCGACTTGGATTTAGCAAATAGTGGACGACTGAGTGATGAGCAAGTCGCTACGATTTTGCGTGGTGTCCCGCAATCTAAGACGCAAATTGAAGCTGCCGAAGCACAAAAATACGATGCCATGTTCCGACTGGGCAAGCTTTACAGAGAACGCCTAGAGAATTTAGATCAAGCCGTGGAGACACTAGAAAAGTTGCTGCGCGAGTATCCGACGACCAAAAATAAAGCAGAAGCCTACTACCAACTTTACTTAGCGCACAAAGATTTGGGTAATCGTGTGAATGCTCAAAAATATTTGGATAAATTGGTGGAAGAATTCCCAGAAAGTCCGTTCACATTGATACTTACCGATCCAACTTATGCCGAGAAAATCAATTCTGAAGAACGGAATTTGAATACTTTCTACGATGACACCTATCAGATGTTTTCCAAAGGAGACTACCAAAATGTGCACAATCGTTTGCAACAAGTCAATACCAAATTTGGAGCAGATAATCCCTTGAAAGCACGATTTGCACTGCTGACAGCGATGACCGAAGGCAACCTGCAGGGTAAAGATGCTTACGTTCGTGGATTGCGGGAGGTCGTCAAAAATCATCCAAAGACCGATGAGCAGAAGCGCGCCCGAGAAATTTTACGCCTGTTGGGAGAAAGATCAAGCAGCCCAATTCCTGGTGGTGGTAACAGCGACGCTACATTCAAATACGAACCCGAAAAATTACACTACATCATAGTGGTATTAGACCCTGCCGCATCTTTGACCAATTCTAAGGTGAAAGTGGCAGAATTTAATCGAAAATACCACCGATCAGATAACTTACGAGTATCCAATATTTACCTAACGCCAAAGGATGCGGAGCGTGTCCCACTAATCGTTTTACGCCGTTTTAAAAATGCGGAAGCTGCCATGAAATATTACAAAAATGTACAGCTAAACGGTACGGATTTCGTGCAAGATTCGGATTATTTGATCTATCCCGTGACGCAGGACAGCTACCGCCAAATTATGAAGACGAAATCCGTAGAAGGCTACGAATCGTTCTTTGAAGAAAATTATTTGTAAGAGTGGTGGAAACCTTATATTTTTAGGTGACGTTTTTAAATAAGTAACGAACAAATAATAAGTTCCACATTTTGACCGAGCAGATTTTGTTCTGATACAAGGCGAAAAACGTAGGAATCCTCTCGGCTAGCGAGGCTTTTCAACATTCTCGTAGTGTTGCTTGCAGAAAAGATTAAGTATCTTTTCAACGAAGAGAACCGCTAGCGGTTGGGATGCTCAGAACGAAAGATGCCGTCATAAATCGGGAAGTTATTATTTGATCGTTACTAAGATACGACAATCTGTTTGGTAGACTTTTCGGATAGAAAAAATAAACGGTAGTGCTGCAAATGTAAGGCTATGTTGCACGCAAAACTTGCAAAGTACGCAGAGA
>JBCDKV010000052.1:0-13101 GCA_038746215.1 Bacteroidota bacterium
AGCACAGGGATGCAAAAGTACATGAAAGAGCTAAAACCCACCGAATTTGCCGATCTCATTGCTATGAATGCTCTTTATCGCCCAGGACCATTGGAGTATATTCCAGAGTTTATTGATCGTAAGCATGGACGTAAGCCAGTGGTCTATGACTTAGAGGCAATGGAAGAATATCTATCTGAAACTCAGGGAATTACGATTTATCAAGAGCAAGTTATGTTACTTTCCCAAAAGCTCGCCAACTTTACCAAGGGGGAAGCCGATAAGCTCCGAAAGGGGATGGGGAAGAAGAAAAAGAAGGTGATTGATGCACTTTATCCCAAATTCATCGAAGGGGGAGAAAGCAACGGACACCCTAAGCAAACGCTGGACAAGGTATGGAAGGATTGGGAGGCTTTTGCCTCTTACGCTTTCAACAAATCGCATTCGACTTGCTATGCCTTTGTTGCCTTCCAAACCGCTTATTTCAAAGCCCACTACCCTGCCGAGTTTATGGCATCGGTGCTGACGCACAACAAAAATGATATTTCTAAAGTCACCTTCTTTTTGAAGGAATGCAAACGCATGGGACTAACAGTTTTAGGGGCAGATGTCAACGAATCGGTCTCTGACTTCTCGGTCAATCAGGATGGTGCGATTCGTTTTGGTATGTCAGCTTTGAAAGGAGTTGGTGAGGGACCAGTGGAAGCGATTTTAGAAGAAAGGGCGAAAAATGGGGTCTTTGATAGCTTTTTCGATATGATGCGCCGACTGAGCATGAGTTCGATTAATAAAAGGGTCATCGAAAGTTTGATCTTGGCGGGTGCGATGGATCGTTTTGAGGATATTCACCGAGCGCAGTATTTCGCCCCTTCGGAAAAATACGATTCTTTGATGGAACACGCGCTGAAATACGGTGCGGCTTATCAAAATCAAAAAGCCCAAGCGATGCACTCGCTTTTCGGCGCTTCGGAAGATGCTTTGATTCCAGAACCCAAAGTGCCAAAAGCTGAAAAATGGAGTCTGATTGAGCAGTTGAATCGCGAAAAAGAAGTGACGGGTATTTACATCAGCGGACATCCCTTGGATGACTATCGCGTGGAGGTAGAAAACTTCACCAATTGTTCTTTGGATAAGATCGAAAACTATCACAAAGCCAAAGAAGTCCGTTTTGCAGGCGTGGTCACCAAAGCGGAACACCGCATTAGTAAAAAAGGAACGGGCTGGGGGAAATTTGTGGTGCAAGACTACAACGGCAGCTTTGAATTTGTGTTGTTTAGAGATGATTATGCGGATTATCGCGGACGCTTAGAGGAAGGAACTTGTGTTTTTGTGAAAGGTAATTTCGAGCCACAGTGGAGTGGCGATGGTTTTCAGTTTAAACTCAAAGAGGTGAATACTTTAGAATCCATCACGGAGAAGCTGACGAAGACTATTACGCTCAAATTGCCCATCGAGCAAATCACGGCTGAGATTTTACAATCGGTAGATACGCTTTGTCAACAACACCAAGGGAATCAGCAACTTAAAGTTATTTTGATTGATCGAACCAATCGTACGAAGCTGGCTTTGAAGTCAAAAAAGCGAGGTGTGAATGCGAGTACAGCTTTTGCAGAGGCTTTGGATCATTTGGGTGTGAGCTATAAACTGAACTAGGACTATAAGTCGATTTTACGTCGCATCGCCTTGATTTCCGAGCGTCGCTTTTTAGATTTTAACCGCTTTTGCGCATCGGGAATGATGGGCTTGATGCGACGAACTTTAGGTGCTTTCACGCCGTCTTTTACCAGTGCTAGAAAACGCTTCATCGCAATGGTTTTGTTGTTCAATTGCGAACGTTTGTCCTGCACACTGATTTGCAAGATGTCCTCTTTATTGATACGCTGCTTTAGATTTTTGCGCAGAAAGCGTTTTTCACTTGTGGACAGGGCAGTAGAAGCTGCGATGTCGAACAATAATTCCACTTTAGTTTCCACTTTGTTGACGTGCTGCCCACCGCTGCCTGAACTACGAGCAGTACGGAATCGAATCTCTGATTTTAATTGTGCTATATCCATGATATTGTTGCTTTATGACCATCATTAGAACCATGAGGGCAGGACAAAAGTTCCTAATGCACTCTATTCTGCTTTCATAGTAATGTAATCGTTTGAGGCATACGCTAAGTTTATTCTGGATTAGTAACGCACAAGGAATAAATTTACATTCTTAGAGAAGCCATTTATAATCATAAAATTAAAATTTTTACTTCGTAAAAATTTTAATTTTGGGAGGCCTTCTGGACAGAAATGAGGTTATTCTTAATGATTTTTGGAAAAAATCATTAAGAATAACCTCATTTCTGTCCGAAAGGGCCTTTTGAAAATGGAAGAACGCAAATTTATTTCGCTAACCACGCAACCACCTAAACACATCCAAACCATTGGCATACAGCACCAAACTAATCAGGATGACGAAACCAATCATGGTTGCAATCTCCATGAAGCGATCACTGGGTTTGCGTCCCGTTACGATTTCGTAGAGCAAAAACATGACGTGTCCACCGTCTAGTGCAGGAATAGGCAGCAGGTTCATGAACGCTAAGATTAAGGAGAGAATAGCGGTCATACGCCAGAAATTTTGCCAATTCCACAGCGACCCAAACATCGAACCAATGGAACCGAAACCACCTAGACTATCCGAAGCACTGATTTTACCAGAAAACATCTTACCAAAGGCTTTGATTTGCACCACCAAGAAGTTCCAACCTTCTTTCACGCCTTTCACCATTGCTTCGCCAAATCCAAATTCCTCGGTTTCTGTTTCTAGCGTTTCTACCAGTATCCAGATTCTACCATTTGCACCCAATTCAACATCCCGCTCGAAAGCTTCGTTACCTCTCTGTATCCCAATTTGTACAATCACAGGTTCTGGTGCGGGTTCATTGCCGCCAAATAAGCGCTCCAAGAAAGATTTTTTCTCTTGCTTCGGCGCATATTTCATCAGCTCACGCCTAAATTCCTGAAAATATATTGCTTGCTTTCCATTTACACTGGTCAACTTATCGCCTACCTCAATGCCTGCCAAATCAGCCGCTTTGCCTTCCTCGACTCGACTGACCACGGTCGGATGACGTGCCTCAAATAAGTTTTTACTGCCCGTCGAACTGGATAGTATTTTTGTCCATTTGTCATTATCAATAGGAATATCAAGGGTTTTTCCTTCGCGCTCTACCTTCATCTGCGTCGCGCCATTGATGACAATTTCACGAATCACGATACCTTGGTTGAAGCGATCAAATGGAACGTCCCCGACCGAGAGTACTTTATCTCCGTGTTCTAGCCCTAATTCCATACCGAGCGAATCGGCATACATGCCATAGGGCGCGTTTTCGGTGGGCAGGTAGATTTGTCCCCACACCCAAAAGACCATACCGTAGATGAAAAAGCCCAATATGAAATTGACCGTCACGCCACCGAGCATAATGATGAGGCGTTGCCAAGCGGGTTTCGAGCGAAATTCCCAAGGCTGTGGTTCTTGCTGCATTTGCTCGCGATCCATGCTTTCGTCGATCATACCCGATATTTTGACATAACCGCCAAGTGGCAGCCAGCCAATACCGTATTCCGTTTCGCCAATTTTCTTTTTGAATAGGGAAAACCAAGGATCAAAAAACAGATAAAATTTTTCTACTCTGGTGTTGAATAGTCGTGCGGGAAAAAAGTGACCACACTCGTGTAAGACAATTAAAATAGAAAGGCTCAGTACCAATTGCCCTGCTGTTACCAAAAAATCCATATTGCTTTTTTTGACATGTTTGTTTGAGATTTAGAGCATGTTTGGAGCACTATTTTCCTATAAACCAACATTTTATGAACCTGACTGCATGAAAAATAAACTCCGTATCCAGATATGCAATTAATTTTTCGCCTTGTCAGAACCACAAACTGCTGATTTCTAGTTCAATCCTGCTCCAAACAAGCTCTTAAAATTAGGGTTGTACGAAATCTTGTTTTTCCCAACATTTTACTTGAAAACAGCCTGAATTAATGCAAGATAATTGAGCAACAAGTGTGCTCAGCGAAATTCTTCGGAAGCACAAATTTTCAGTTATTTTTTTAGGAAAATAACTGAAAATTTGTGCTTCCGTCCATAAAAAACTACTTGGGCATACTTGTTGCGCGATCTCAAGAGGCTTTACCAAGATTTATTTCAAGCATTGCTCAGAACTTCGTATATGCCTAATTCAGAACTGGGACTCAAATTATAATTTGCAAGTCTAACAACTAGCTGTCAACTGCTAAACGCGATTTGCAATTACGATAACAACCTTAGTTCGTTAAGGGTTTTTTAAAAGAGGCGCAAAGGTAAGGATTTGTAATTTATACTGCTATGAGCTCTTGCTACAACACTACAAAATGACAAAAGCAGTACTAATTTGCCCCTTTGCAGTACGAAGACTCAACCAATACGATCCACTTGCTAAGTCAAACGCCAGCGGAATTTGATGTTCCCCTTTGTCCAAACGAGCTTGTTCTACTTGTCGCACCAATTCTCCCTTTGCATTGAAAATCAGAAGCTCTACTGAACTACGCTGATTTAGTACAAAACTGACAATCGCATTTTCGACTATTGGATTGGGACTAATGCGCAACTGCATATCTGCTGCTGAAATTTGACGAGTCGTAGTTGCATTTTTTAGATCATAGCGGTAGAGCGAACGCCCGTAAGTAGCCGCTACTAGCAAATCTGCATCGGCTTCTACATCCAAATCTATGATCGGAACATTGGGCAGATTTTTAGCCAGCAAATCCCAACTCGCGCCTTCGTTATTGGACGCAAAAACGCCAATATCGGTCGCAAGGAATAATTGATCGGTCAGCGGATACTTGACAATGTCGTTCACGGGAACATCGGGTAGATTGCTCGAGATATCTATCCAAGTTGCGCCGTAATCTTCGGTTTTGAAGACGTGTGCCAAATCAGAATTGTAGCGAAAGCCCGAAACCGTCACGTAGGCTTGTCCTTCCAAATTAGGGTCTACCAAAATGGACGTAATCCATCGTTTTGGAATACCGTTGTTGATCTTCGTCCAGTTCGTACCACCATCTCGCGTGATCCAGACATTGCCGTCGTCCGTACCTGCATAAACGACACCCACTTCCAATGCGGAAGCAGCTAAGCTTGTAATCGTGCCGTAAACTAGATTACCATTACCGCCGCCATCGCTGAGGTCAGGACTAATCGCTATCCAACGCTCGGCGCGATTGTTGGAGCGATAAACCCTTTGTGTACCAAAATAGAGGGTTTCAGAATCATTGGGATCAAAAATTAAAGGCGAATTCCAATTTTTACGATCTCCCTGAGCGATACCATCCCTTGCACTTCTAAAACTACTGCCACCATTTGTAGAACGCCCCAGTCCACCGTACTGCGATTCGGCATAGACATAACGATTGTCGTTCGGATCGACCAAAACGCGAAAACCATCCCCACCATAAATCATGCGCCAATCGTTCAAAGCACCAGTTGTCGTCCTGATCGTTCCGTTGTCTTGTGTGCCGCCGTATAAGCGTTCGGGTTGGGTAGCGTCTATTTCGCAAGTATAAAATTGGGTGATCGGCAAATTCTCTATCTTGCTGGGAAAACTACCTCCTGCATTGCTGCTATAAAGTCCGCCGTCGTTAGCTAGAAAAACTTTAGAGGGATCATTTGAAGAGAAAGCTAATGCGTGTTGATCTACGTGTACACCAACAAAAGTAGGTTGCCAAGAACCGCCACCATTCGTCGATTTATGCGTATTGAAACCCAAATAGTAAATCAAGTCTTCATCAGTAGGATCGACAAAAAGATTACCAAACCACCACATATAAGGTACATCAGTTATGCCGCTTTTGCTTCTACTTTGCCAAGTATCTCCACCATTGGTGGTTCGATAAATACCTTGCAATCTAGCATTGTCACTCCTTACGTAAGAAGCATACAATACCTCTGGATCGGAAGGTGCAATGGCAATTCCAATCCGTCCTTTTGCATCTGGATCGCTAGGCAAACCAGCCGTCAATTCCTCCCAATTATCGCCGCCATTCACCGAACGATAGATACCAGATGTTGCACCGCCATACTGCCGATAGTTGACACGACGGATGCGTTCCCAAGTAGCCGCATAAATGATTTCTGGGCGATCTGGATGAATAGCTAAATCTATGGCACCTGTAGAATCAGAGACATAGAGTATTTGCTCCCAATTTTCGCCACCATCCGTTGTCCGATAGACACCACGTTCGGGATTGTTGCCAAATAAATGTCCCATCGCAGCTACGTACACGACTGCCTCGTCTTTTGGACTTACCACCACTTTTCCAATACTCCCAACTGCTTCCAAACCAAGATGTGTCCAGCTTGCACCCGCATCTTTCGATTTGTAGACGCCCATGCCATCGTAAGCTAGAGAACCACCACCTGCGTTGGGTTCGCCCGTTCCTACGTATATGGTTTGTTCATTGCTCGGCGCTAATGCGATGTCACCAATGGACAAACTCAGCGCATCTTCAAAAATGGGTTGCCAATTGCTGCCGCCATCACTGGTTTTGAAAATACCACCCGATGCTGCTCCAATATAAATGATGTTTTCATCAGAAGGTGCTACTTCCAGATCAGAGATGCGCCCACCCGTATTAGTTGGGCCAGCTAGCGTCCATGCCTCCTCATTAGCACGACTTTCTAGCCTACTGTTTTGCTGCACTGCCCTGTATTCCAATGCAGTGCGATAAGCTTGGTGGTCAATTTGTCCATTTGGATAAGCTCGTTGGCGGAAAAAGTAGTCGTGAGGCTGTTTCTCCTTTACTGGTGCTGTCGATTCAATTTGACAAGCTACTAGCAATAGTAGCAAAAGCAGGTAGGCGTTTTTAATTGTGTACGTTTGCATATTGATATGTTTTTTGATATTTAAAGTTAACGTATTTTGGTTTGAATTTAGGAATGATCCGTCAATAAATTTACAATTTTGAATGAATCAAAAAGGGCTAATTATGTTGAGATTAATACAATCCTACAAATAATGCGAATAACAGGTAGAATACTCCATTTTGTGGTAGTAATAGCTTAACTAAATTTTTAAAACTCAGTAAAGTGCTTGAGATCGCGCAACAAGTATGCTTAAAGATTTTTTATGGACGGAAACACTTACGGAACATACTTGTTGCTCAATTTGCGGATATCGACCTGAACCATATCTGAGTCAAATACTAAGAAAAATGAGGTCTGTACAGTCGTTATTCGCATAAATATCTTAAAACTGAAAGTAAATAAAGGCATTTGACCCAAAAGTTCCAAAAAGGGCAATGATCCATAGCAGCGTAGCAAAAGCGAACAATCGGACTACGGGTCGATGAATCAGTAAGGCATGATACTGGAAGCGCAAATTGGTGATTTCAACGAACAGTAAGCAGCCGATAAGGAATACACCTTTTAATACCATGAATTTATTGATGATACTCGATGGGCTTAAATTTTCAAATTGAAAGACAATCTTTAAGTAGAACGCAGCCGTCTCAAAATTTGGGCTGCGAAAGAAAACCCAAGCTAGACAACAGCATAAGTAGACCACCGTAATGCTCAGAGCGTTGCAGACAAAATTTGGAGCTTTCGTCCACTTCCAAAATTTACGCGTCGTAGGTTGTAATAGACGTTGCACGATCAAATAAAGTCCGTGCAAAAAACCCCAGAAAACGAACACCCAACTTGCTCCGTGCCACAATCCGCCCAGCAGCATCGTAATCATCAAGTTTTTGAAGGTATTAAAAGTCCCATAGCGATTACCGCCCAAAGGAATATAGAGGTAATCGCGCAGCCAAGACGAGAGCGTAATGTGCCAACGTGTCCAAAATTCGCTGAAAGATTTAGAGAAATAAGGCGTTCTAAAATTTTCTGGAAAGTCAAAGCCCATCATCCTTGCCAAACCGATAGCGATGTCTGAATAACCCGAAAAATCGCAATAAATCTGGAAGGAATAAAAGACAATACCAATGATAAGGTGTAGCGCAGAGAAAGCTTCGGGCATTTCAAAACACTGATCGACAAAGGGTGCGAGAGAATCCGCCACGGCTACTTTCTTGAAAAACCCCCAAAGCACTTGACTCATGCCAGACATGAATCGTGTCCAGTCAAAAAGTCTGGGACGATCAAATTGAGGGAGAAAGTCTTTCGCTCTCACGATTGGACCAGCCACGAGTTGTGGAAAGAAGGAAATGTAGGTTGCAAATTTCCAAAAATCTCGCTCCACGGGAATTTGTTTTCGATACACATCAATGGTGTAGCTCATCGACTGAAAGGTATAGAAAGAGATGCCGACGGGTAGGATGATTTGGAGTGTATTCGTATCGCCTTCTAAGCCCAGTGTTTGCAGCAATTCCTGAAAGGAAGTGAGGAAGAAATTGAAGTATTTGAAAACTGCTAGGAAACCCAAATTGATGAATAAGCTGAGGATAAGTAATCGCTTTCTTATTTTTTCATCACTTAAGTCATTCATTTTCAATCCAATGGAATAATCAACTAAGGTTGAAAACAAAATTAGACTCAAAAAACGCCAATCCCAATACCCATAGAAAATGTAACTTGCTGCCAGACAGAGCAACAGCCTCGCTCTTCCACGCAAAGAGAAGTAAAGGGGGAAAAACAGTGCGATGAATAGCAGAAATGAAAGGCTATTGAAGATCAAATTAGTTGTTTTTTGTTTCGTCTTTTTTGCGCAGCAAATCGTCTATACTAACCTGATGTTGATGCTCGGTGTGCTTGAAATTTTTATTGGGATTCTTCATTTTTATCAGCGCCGTTGCTTGCCGAAAGATGAAAGTTGGAATACCTGAAAGCGACTTCCAGACCTGTGGCGGTACGTTTGAGAGTCGCAATGTCCAAAAAATTGTTCCCACAAACAACATCAATGCTAAAATAAAAGTAGCCGTCACCCAAGGATCAATAAACAAGCTCACAAACGCTAAAGTAGCAGAGATACCTAGCAAAATGAACAGCGGTGGTGCAATGGTAATCAATCCAAAAAGTAGCTGATTCCAATTGAAGCCGCTGATACCACGCCAAAGCAAGGTCGATGAATTGGGGAGATTCTGAAAATAAGAATACAACCAACGACTGCGCTGGGTTTCTACGGCTTCGGCAGTACTCACTTTTTCATCGTAAACAATGGCATCCCAAGCGTAGGCAATACGCTCTTCTTTTTTGAGTAAGAAATTTTGTAAAATCTTATCTTCTTGCAGCATTTTCTTCCACTGGGTTTTACCAGTTTGTATCTCAGGACTATTCAGATATGCCATGTACAAATCAGTCTGCACCGCCATCCCCGAACCCGAAATGACCGCAGACGATCCCAATAGATAGGACACATACCGCTCCACATAATTTTTGTAAAACTCACCCAGTGCATCCACAGCAGCCATGGTGCTGTCCAAGTTTTTTGCCGTTCGCTGCCCTTGTATACTGCGATGTCCTGCGTTGGCGTAGCGATTGAGTGTGGACAAAAATTCGGGATGGGCTAGATTATCCGCATCAAAAACTGCAATGTAGTCGTGTGGGCGCACAAAATTTTCGGTGGCGTGAATAATAGATTTTACTTTCAGATTGAGGGCAGGTTCTGGTTTTAAAACGGTCAATTGTTCGTGTTCTAGTATCCAATCGGAAAGATCACAGCGATCAGCCACCAAATAGATGTGATGTTTGGTATGCTGCTGCTGCAACAAAGACATAATCAGCGGTTGCGCAATTTTTGCGTTCCGATAAGCAGTAATGATGTTCGCAAAATCGTATGTCTTGGTCTCTTTGCTGGGCTTATCTTCTGTGATTAGTCTAGAAATCAAGACTTTAAGAAATGGAAAGACCAGAAAAAAGATAAAGATATTGCATAAAATATGATAGAGCAGTAGACCCATTGAGTAATCGGATTCAGTTTAAGTATGTTGAATATGTGGTGTTCAGTATCAGGATAAATGACCGTACATCAATTTTTTTCAATCCTTATCCATACAGTCACTTTTTATATGATCTTAGATGTCCTCAAATGGTTTCAAAATACACTTATTATGAACCATCTAAGACCACCTAAGGGCATCGAAGACGTATCCTATAGAAATAAGAAGAAACTGTACGTCTAGTTTCAAAACTTTTGGACACCCTAGCTCTCGGGATTATTTAATCATGTAAATAACGGCTGTCCTGAGTTTTATTTCTCCCAAATGTACTTACGGAAAAAGTAGTAGATACGTTTGGGAAGTGCTACTATTTTTTTTGGTCGAATCATGGAAGCCAATATAACAGAAGAATGATAGAGATCGCCAAGTTATTTTTTGATGACGCCTAAAAAGGCTTAGTTTTGCAAGCCAATGGAGCATCGGTTTAGCACTTTTTTGGGAATTGATAATTGGTTTGCGAATGATTCTTTTCCGCTGTTCAGCTTTGAAAAAGTAGTCGTTTACCGATAGACTTCCATTTTTACTTTGATTAAGAACATCAAAACTAGATAAACTCTTATTCAAATCAGCACAAATTTATACAGATTCATGTTACAAGTAAACTACATCAGCGCAAATAGAGATTTTGTGATAGAAGGAATGAAAAAAAGGAATTTTTCGCCTGAGCAATTAGCGTGGATAGACGAAGTGATCGAATTAGACGAAAACCGAAAAAGTACGCAATTTTCTAGCGATAGTGCGAAAGCAGAGATGAACAAATTGTCTAAGGAAATCGGTGCGCTGTACAAAAGTGGTCAGCGAGAAGCAGCGGAAGAGAAAAAAGCGATAGTGAGCAGTCACAAAGCAGAAATTCAGGAGCTACAAGAAAAATTGCAGCAAATAGAAGCGGACTTAGAGGAAAAACTCTTGCTATTACCAAATGTACCACATCCAAGTGTGCCTGCGGGCAGTACAGATGAAGACAACGAAGTCTACCGAGCTTGGGAAAAAGAACTACCAAATTTGGGGGAAGATGCCCTACCCCACTGGGAACTAGCAGAGAAATATCAATTGTTTGACCTCAAACTAGGCGTCAAAATAACGGGTTCTGGTTTTCCGCTCTACCGTGGGAAAGGTGCAAAACTGCAGCGCGCACTCATCAGCTTTTTCCTAGATGAAGCCAGCAAAGCAGGTTACGAAGAGGTCATTCCACCCCATCTGGTCAATGAAGCCACGGCACGCGCAACGGGACAACTACCCGACAAGGAAGGGCAAATGTATTATGTGACCAAAGATGATCTTTACCTCATCCCGACGGCAGAAGTGCCCGTTACTAATATCTATCGAGACGTCTTACTAGAAGAGAAGGACTTTCCGATCCAAATGACGGCTTATACGCCCTGTTTCAGAAGAGAAGCGGGTTCTTACGGAGCGCACGTGCGTGGCTTGAATCGCGTACACCAATTTGATAAAGTAGAAATCGTTCGCATTGAACATCCCGAACGTTCTTATCAGGCTTTGGAGGAAATGCTGACACACGTCGGAGGGATTTTGGATCAATTGGAATTGCCTTACCGAATCTTGCGGTTGTGCGGCGGCGATTTAGGCTTCACTTCTGCCCTGACTTTTGACTTCGAAGTCTATTCTGCGGCTCAAAAACGTTGGTTGGAAGTTAGCTCTGTCTCTAATTTTGAAACGTATCAGAGTAATCGCTTACAAGTTCGATTCAAGCAGGGCAAAAAGAAGGTCTTAGCGCACACCCTCAATGGTAGTGCTTTGGCTTTGGCCAGGGTAGTAGCAGCTATTTTAGAAAACAACCAAACCCACGAAGGAATTGTTGTTCCTAAGGTGTTGAGAGAATATACACGTTTTGATATAATACAATAGGGAGGCTGGTAATTAGCTTTTGGCAGTTGGCTTTTAGCTATTGGCTAGGCACTCAAAAATGAATTAGGGAATTTGTAGAAAATAAGCTACCCAATTTTTACGAAGTAATTTTTTCTTTAGTCAAGGCAAAAAACGTAGGCATAGCAGTAGCTACGGCGAGGCTTTTTAACGTAGAATAAAGGAAAAAGAACGAGTAAAATGGGTAGGTTATATTTTACAAATTTCCTTGATAGCAAAAACTAAACATATGGAATCATTTTTTTCGAGCTACATGGGATACATCGTTCTCACAGGTATAGCATCTGTAGCGGGAATGATTGTACAAGGAAGATTAAAGGCAAAGTTCAAAAAATACAGCCGTGTACCGATTAGTTCAGGGATGAGCGGTCGAGAAATTGCAGCGGCGATGCTGCGTCATTACGGCATCAATGATGTGCAGATTGTGCAGGGCAAGGGCATGTTGACCGATCATTATAATCCACAGACTAAAACGGTAAGTCTCAGTCCAGCCATTTATCAGGGGCAAAGTGTGATGGCAGCAGCAGTAGCAGCACACGAATGTGGACACGCTGTACAACACGCTACGGCTTATCCCATGCTGCAAACTAGATCTAGGCTAGTGCCTTTCGTACAAGTTGCGTCGGGTCTACAACAGTATTTGTTGTTTGCAGTATTGATGTTTGCCTCTACTAACCCAACGCTGCTGTTAATAACAATCGCGGCATTTGGTGTCACTACGCTTTTTGCGTTTGTTACGCTACCCGTTGAATTTGACGCGAGTAAACGAGCTTTGGTTTGGCTCAACCAAGCTGGTGTGACAAGAGGGCAAGAACACGAAGGTGCAAAAGATGCCTTGAAATGGGCGGCGATGACTTACGTTGCGGCTGCACTCGCGTCTTTGGTTTCCTTGGTTTATCTCGTATTGCGGTATATGTCTAATGACTAAGGAACGCACAATTTACATTCTTGACTGAGTCTTTTTTATAGTCAAAAATTTTAATCTTTAGAGGACTTATGGACAGCAATGATGTTAGCTTTAATGATTTTTTCCAAAAATTATCGAAAGCAGCAGCATTGCCGTCCGAAAGCACCTCTTGGAAACGGAATGTAAACCTTCGTACAGGTCTAATCTGATATTCCTTATCTTTCCAAAAACTTGTTCTCAAAGGAGTACAAAGTTTAGAAATAAAGATTTCGTGTATCCAAAAACCGCAAAAAGTTTTTTCTAATCTACAAAATTCGTACTCCTCAGAAAAACTTACTTAACAATTTCACGAACAATGGAAGAAATAGAATTAAT
>JBCDKV010000053.1:0-12974 GCA_038746215.1 Bacteroidota bacterium
GTATTTTTGGGTTTTGCTAGTTTTTCAACGCACTCTAGGCAAAGAGATAGACGAATCCCTCATTTTACTTACTTCACACAACTATGGTTTATTACGATATAAATGGTAAAGTTGTCCCCAAATCAGCGGCTTTTATTCACGTCTCAGATTTGAGTCTGCATCGAGGATACAGCATTTTCGATTATTGCTGCATCAGAGCAGGTAAGCCACTATTCATCGACGATTATTTGGATCGTTTCGAGCGTTCTGCCGAAGACATATTACTGGATCTGCCTGTCAGCAGAAGTGAACTAAAAACACGCATCTTCCGTCTGATCGAAAAAAACGAAGTGCAGCGAGCAGGACTCAAATTGCTACTGACGGGTGGCTACGCTGAAGATGGCTACACCCCTGCCCCAACAGCAAATTTATACATAATGGTACTACCGCCCATAGTATTTTCGCAAGAAATATTGGATAATGGTATGAGACTTATGCTCCATGAACACGTGCGCTACATCCCTAGCGTCAAAATGACCAACTATGTAGAAAGCTTAAAACAGCGCAAGAAGCTGAAGGCAGCAGGCATGCACGATTTGCTTTATCACCAAGCGGGGGTCATCAGTGAGTCTTCGCGATCCAATTTCTTTATTGTCACGCCAGATGATGTTTTGCTGACTTCTTCGAGTGATATTTTACACGGCATCACTAGAAAAAAGTTATTAGACATAGCACCTTCGCACTATCAGGTCGAAATTCGGGATATTCGAGTTGAAGAATTAGCTACTGCAAAAGAGGCTTTTATCTGTAGTTCAGCGAAAGGAACAATAGGCATCGTTCAAATTGGAGACCATAAAATCGGAGATGGCAAAATCGGCAAAGTCACGAGACATCTGAATACCTTATACGAAGCCGCCGTATCGAACTATTTAGCAACGTTTGACTTAGTAGTTTAGGAGACATGATTGCATGGCTTCATGGTTGCATGGCTGAAAATGCTACGTATCCTAACTCGAACAATCAAACATTCAGCAACATTCAGCCCTTTGCCACACTAAGCACTAAACATTCATCACTAAAATCACTATTCTATGTTTAAAAAAATTAAGCCGAAGCAAGGGCAAGAAAGCGTTTGGGATTATCCGAGACCGCCCAAATTAGAAGCCACCAATAAGCACCTAATTATCGAATTCAATGACATTCAAATTGCATCGACCAATGCCGCCTTTCGCGTTTTGGAGACCAGTCATCCGCCTGTCTATTATTTACCGCAAGCAGACATTGCCATGGAATATTTGAGGCAAAGCGAAGGACAGGGTAGCTTCTGCGAATTTAAAGGGATGGCGACATATTGGGACATTGTTGTTGCCGACAAAAGTAGTCCTAGGGCAGCTTGGAGCTATCCCAATCCGAGTGCTAATTTCTTACCCATTGCCAATTATCTTGCCTTTTACGCCAGCCGGGTAGATCGTTGCTTTGTAGATGGCGAATTGGTGCAAGCGCAACAAGGCGATTTTTACGGCGGCTGGATTACTAAGGATATCGTCGGTCCGTTCAAAGGTGGAGCAGGTACTTGGGGCTGGTAAACTTCCAAAATGACGAGATTCATCGAATAAATGGGGTATGACCTCTATTTTTTTGGCGAGTCTAAGTAAAAAATCGTAATTTAGGGCATACAAAAAAACAAAACAAACAACGATCAAGGGATTATGGGTGTATTTAACGAATTAAAAAAGGTACTTTTTGGTGCAAGTTCCATTGCCAAACACGGTGCTGAAAAAGCAGGTGAAGCTGGAAAAGAAGCTGCTGAAAAAGTAGGCGAAAACTTGGAGCATATAGGCGATCAGGTTACCCAAAAAACGGGAGAACAGCTAGAGAAAGCACAGCAATTCACTGAAGAATTAGGTGGAAAGGTGATGAATACCGCAGAAACAGTGGGTGGAGAAGTATTGAAGAAAGCGGGAGATTTTTGGGAAAAAACAAAGACAGTAGCGGAGGATTTGGGTGGTGAAATCATCGAAAAATCTCAAATGGCAAAGGAAGCTGCCAAAACTATGACGCAACAAGCGGGTGAGCAAGTGAAGTCAACTGCGGGTCAGATTGGTGAAAAGTTGGATGCCACGAGTAATAAGGCAAGCAATATGGCAAATGATATTATAGATGCTGCCTTTCAGACGGAGGAGAAAAATTTGGACGCTACTGTAGATTCGAGTTCAAACGCAAGTACAAGTTCGAGTATAGCAGACGAATCCATCGTGGAACAAGCCCAAAAAGAAGTAGCGGAGGATGATTCCATTTTTGAGCAATTGATGAATAAAGCAGAAGATTTGTCTGACCGCTTGAAGGAAAAGGTAGGAGAGGATAAACCTTATGAACCCGAAATAGGCTACAATAATGCAAAGGGTAGCACTTTAGACGGACACGATGACTTTTTCGAGCGCGCCAAACGCTTTGCCGATGGGGACTACCACAATACAGGATCGACTACAAAACCAAGCGAAGATAGCACTACCATCGGAGATGTTGAGATCAGAAAAAACCCCGATTACAAAAAAGCGGTGAATGAAGGTAAAGTGAAAGGATTTGAGGATTTGGATGGCGATGGCGATGAGATTATTGATGATGCCATCATACTAGATGACTGATAACATTAGTACCAAATACAAATCAGCATGATTATACTAAACGATCATGCTGATTTCATCAAACAAAACCCTAGAAAACAGAGAAGCGACCACCTTGACCTACTCTTTTTTACTGCTCGTCACGCTCTATGCAGCGTATTTAGATCAGTATTCGTCTTCATTGAATAAGAAATCCTCTTTTCTGGGATAGTCTGGCCATATATCTTCAATGCCTTCGTACATCTCTCCCTCGTCTTCCATTTCTTGTAAATTTTCAATTACTTCCAAGGGCGCACCTGATCGAATGGCATAATCAATAAGCTCATCGCGGGTTGCTGGCCAAGGAGCGTCTTCCAAATGATGAGCAAGTTCCAGCGTCCAATACATAAAATCGTTATTGGTTAAAATTATCGTTTATAGATTGAAAAGTGAAAACGCTTACACGCCACTTTATCCATCACTAAACGCTAAAATGAAAAAATGTTTTGTTGAAAAATAATTTTTTTTCGCGAGGGTGTAATTTTATATAATGAGCAGGTAAATTCAAAAGCTTTCTCATCGGAGGGCTTCCTAATGAAAGTTTCTTTTGAAATTGCCCCAGCAATTTAAGCACAATTTGGACAAAAAGTTTCTTCCATCAATAAGCCCTCAAGGGTATCCGTCCTAGATGATGAGCATGGCATCACCGTAGCTGAAAAAGCGGTACTTTTCCTTGATAGCTTCTTTATAAGCTTCCATGATCAGGTCGTATCCTCCAAAGGCACAAATCATAATCACCAAACTCGATTTGGGCAAGTGAAAATTCGTAATCATTGAATTTGCGATGCTGAATTCGTAAGGTGGATAGATGAATCTATTGGTCCAACCCTCTGCCACTTTCAGCATGGATTCTGCCGAGACTGCGGTTTCTATAGATCTCATGCTAGTTGTTCCAACCGAACAAACCTTTTTATCTGCCTTTTTTGCCTTATTTACTTTATAGACTGCATCTTCCGTTATTCTGAAATACTCTGCATCCATTTTATGCTTGGACAAATCTTCTACGTCTATGCCACGAAAAGTTCCCAATCCGATATGCAAAGTCAGTTCTGCAAAATCTACGCCTTTGATTTCGAGTCGCTTCAATAGTTCTCTGCTGAAATGTAAACCAGCCGTCGGTGCAGCTACTGCGCCTTTTTCTTTGGCGTAAACTGTTTGGTAGCGTTCTGTATCGAGTGCCTCAGAAGGACGATTGATGTATTTTGGGAGTGGCATATTGCCTAGGTAGTTCAATTGCTTTTGGAATTCTTCTTCTGAACCATCAAAGAGGAAACGGATTGTTCTGCCTCTGGAAGTTGTATTATCTACCACTTCTGCTACCAGCAATTCATTATTTTTACCATCACCAAAATAAAGCTTATTACCTACTCTAATTTTACGCGCTGGATCAACTAGTACATCCCAAAGGCGGACTTCTGAATTGAGTTCTCTCAACAGAAAAACTTCAATTTTCGCTCCTGTTTTCTCCTTTTGCCCATACAATCGAGCGGGAAATACTTTTGTATTATTGAAAATCATCACATCACCATCATCGAAATAGTCAAGCATATCTTTGAATATCTTATGCTCGATCTTACCCGTCTCTTTGTGGACGACCATCAGCTTGGATTCGTGTCTATTCTTAGTAGGATACTGTGCTATTAATTCGGACGGTAACTCGAAATTAAACTGTGATAATTTTGTTCTCATGCAAAACGCTTTTCTATGGTAGAATCGTAAAAATTAAGTGTTTAGTAAAATGACAGATTGAAGACCGCTTCGTTGTTAGAAGCCAGACTATACTGTAAACGGGATAAATTTGTGCATATGAATATACTTACACTTTTCTATTCCAAATGGGATAGACATTACTTGCGCCAATCCATTGAGATTAAGGATTAAACCTCAATTTTTGGTTTGCTAGCCTGACTTGTAGCCTTATTTAAACCAAGACAGACTGCCAAGCCATTTTCGTCATACTTTTATGCTACAGTCAAGCCTGATTTTCGCAAGGGCGCAAATGTAACCGTCAAAGTTGACAAAACACAAAAATTAATACATTCATCTACCAAGAAGGTTTCTTTTCTGCCTATTTTTTTTAAAAAACTGCTTGTTAGAGAGCGAAAAAGGCAACTAAGTAGTCTTTCAAGCTAATCCTGCCAGATAGTTTGGCGATTTTTGGATTTCTGGTCAAACAGTTATGACCCCCAAGACCCCAACTGTTTGAAGGAAAAAGCCTCATCGTAGCTATAGCTATGCTTACGTTTTTTACCTTGCTCAAATCCAAAACTCCCTCAAATTCGACTCGACATCATTAACTTGAATGACTACTAAAGAATGAGAAATAAACAAAGTTTATGGGAGGGAGGCAGGAGATTCAAGCGAACGAGCAGATGGTAAATGGGATGCAGATACCTTCGATATAGCAAGGTCATTTTTTCGCATTCCCAACTAGGCAAAGCCGCTATCATGGGGTGTCGATTTTAGATGCGATATAGAAGCAGGGCGTACAAAGTTCTAGGTTGTGTTTTGAAAAAATGGGACTCATGTAGTCATTGTTCGCGTCAGTTGATGCAAACGCAGTACGATCGTCTATAGAGTATTACCGTTTTGCACTTTTTTTACTTCTCGCCTTCTTTTCTCTTTTCAATTTTCTCAATAATCTTCTTAACCTCTGAAATTGGAAGGTTTACAATTTTTGAGATAGTTTCAGGTGACATATTTTCTTCTAAACACCTTTCAATTACCTCTTCTTTTTCCTCTATTTTGCCTTCCATTTTACCTTCTATCCTGCCTTCCATTTTGCCCTCTATTTTGCCTTCTATTTTACCTTCTATTTTACCTTCTGCTCGGGCCGTATCCACTACATTTTTAATGTCTCTATATGTCTTTAGACTCTCTTCATATTCCTTTCGCTCCTCTTCGGTGAATCCTGCTATTTCTGCAACTTTAAACAACTTTTTGAACACGCGCTCTTGCAAAGCTTTTGGTCGATCTTGTAGCTTTTGAAGATGCGTAAACACGTACATCCATTTATCGAAACGGGTCTCTAATTCTGACTGCTTCTTGTTAAATTTCGGCAACTCAAGGTATATGAATTTTAGCTTATCATAGAAGACCTCGCATTTTTGATTCTTTAACTCAATGATGTGCAACAGGTCTTTATCTTGCTTATGTTCATTAAACTCAAAGTCTAATATCCCTATTGAATAAACAGGTTCTAAGCGATAATCCCAATTTCCTCTTTTTGCCTGCTCCTGTATCGGAAAAGAAGCATAGAAGACACTTCTATCCTTAAACCAATTCTGCTTCGCTTTTTGCATTTCTACAATAAAGCGCTCATCATTTTTGCCTATACAATAAATGTCGAATACTGCTTTCCTATCTATTTTGTATTTTCCAAAATGTTCATTGTTGGAATAACTGAGGTCTTTTATTTTTCGATTTGGCAAGATTTCATTTAAAAAATCAATCAGCAAGTCCTTATTGGGTTCTGTTCCAAATAGTTTCTTAAATCCAAAATCTGTAAGTGGATTAATATATTTCTCTTCTTCTTTGTCTTTCATAATTACTGTTAGTTTTGCTTACTGCTGTAACAAAATTAACGCTTTTTCGCCTTGTCTGATTGACTTTTTCTTTTTTTCTTACGTGAGAAGTGAACAGTAAGTAGATGGACTTAAATAGACATAATCAATAACTCAAATAAAAAAAGCTTCTGAAGATTGCTTTGGTAAACAGTTCAACAAATCAACAAAAACGGAAATGCACTTTTTTATCCCATACGCAGTGCAGCAGTGCCGTGCAAAGAAGAAAGTAGATTTGATTATCCTACCGTTTCTACCGCTTCTTTTGCCCAACTATCTCTATCCTTTGGAATCTGCCAAGCAGAGCCACTGTTTTCGATACTGTTGAACATAGGTAGCCAATCGGAAGGGCCAGCGGATTCGGTTAGAATTTCATAACGACGCATTTTCAGGATAGGATCAAGCGGATTAATGAGCACAGGGCAAGCCTCTACGCAAGCCATACAAGTGGTGCAGGCGTGCAATTCTTCTCTGGACACGTAATCAAAGAGGGATTTTCCATCGTCATAATTTTCTTTACTCAACTTTACGCCTTGGCCCCTCAAATCTGCTCGGATGAATTCGGGATTGCCGCTGTCCAGATTCTTACCAACCTCCTCTGCTCGATCTCTTACATCCATGAGTATCTTTCTAGGAGAAAGTTTTTTACCCGTTTGGTTTGCAGGACAAACAGAAGTACACCGACCGCATTCAGTACAGGTGTAGGCACTCAAAATGTTGCGCCAGCTCAATGTGAAAACATCATCAGCACCAAAATCAGGTAGTTCCTCCTCCATCGGATCACCACCATTGTCGGCAAAAGGATCGCTACCATCTAAGCCCATCATACTCTTTACTTCTTTCATCACTTCTGGCATGTTCTCAATCTCTGCCTTTTCTTCTTGTTTGGCATAAAAAGTGTTAGGGAAGGCTAGTAAAATGTGCAAGTGCTTGGACTTGGGCAAATAATTGAGGAATACAAATACCATAATAATATGTAGCCACCAACCGAAGCGTTCTATGATTTGGAGCGTTCCTTGTTCTAGTCCACCGAATAAAGCAGGGCCGAGCCAGCTACTCACTGCCAGTCTCCCAGTATCGGGGTAATGCGCAGGATCTAATTTTTGAAGTACCGTATCCGCACCATTCATGGAGAAAATCCCGATTAGGAGCAAAATTTCAAATACCAATATGAGATTACCGTCTAGTTTCGCCCAACCTTTGAGGCTAGCTAGGCGTGGTATCTTGATGACGTTTCGGCGCAGAATAAAAACGACTGTACCTACGAAAGCGAGTACAGATAATATTTCGATGAAGCTAATCGTAATCGTGTAAAGCAAGCCAATTTTATCCGCAAAAAAGCGATGCACACCGAAGAATCCATCTATCAATATTTCAATGAGTTCGATCTGAGTAAACAAAAAAGCTACATAGATGAACAAATGAAGCACCGCAGGAATGATGCGTTTGAACATCTTTTTTTGTCCAAAAGCAACCAAAAATACATTGCGAATACTTTGTCCTCGGTCGAGTTCCAACACCTCATCTTTACCCAACAGAATGTTACGGCGGATTTTAGCAAACTGAAAACCTGCATAACCAAAAGCTGCAATACTGACAATAGCGAATATGATGATTTGTAGCATATATTTCTTAATTCTGTGGACATGTTTATCCGAATCGCAAAAGTAGTTGGCACTTTAGGATTGGTACACAAATAAATCTACATTGGGAAAATTTGCTTAACAATAAATTTTAGCGAAAATTCGCTAAAACAAAGATGGGAAATTTTCCATGGACTATTGTCATCAGAACAGCAAATATTTTTGAAAATGCTACTATTTCTTTTTGAATCTACTAAATTTCTCTTAGTAATGCGAATAACGGGTAAAATACTTCATTTTGTGGCAGTGATAGTTTTACTAAACTTTTAAGACTTAGTAAAGCGTTTGAGATCGCGCAACAAGTATGCCCAAAGGTTTTTTATAATCACGCTAAGTCATCTACCAACTGAATATATTGCTCCATAGCATCTTCCGAAGATGTACCCTTAAGGCTGGCCCAAGCATCGTATTTGGCACGTCCTTTTAGATTGAATGAACTCGGACGTTTTCCGCTGACATCGCCACTTGTGCTTTGCTTGTAAAGTCCGTACAACTTCAATAAGGTATCATTAGATTGGCTGGGTAATCCCTTCGCTTTTTCGCTGGCGGTTTGAAATCGTTGTGCTATGTCGCTCATTCTCTTTGATTTGGACAAGTTCATTTGTATAATAGTGACGGTAGCGTAAATGAACTTGTCAGTGTTTACAATTAGTGCGCGAGGCTACGCTATAGAATTTTGGAAAAGTAGTTGCTACAAAACGCAAGTACGATGGGCGTTTCGTTATTGTTTTCCAACAAATAAAAGCATAAAGAAGTTCAGCAGTGATATTGACGAAAAAGTGGTCAGAAGTAAGTACGGAAGAGCTATTGAAAATTGGGGTAGCACGAAGTTCTACCTATTCCTTTACTTACATGCTCTTATGACTTTCATCTTTTTCATTCTTCACCTTCAGAAAATAGCTAAGTGCAATGATTACAATACCGAGTCCTACACCATACCCCAACAAATCAGTTTCTCCGTCCCAAGTCACGATGCGCCCAGTGAAAGAGACGCCCATCACAACAATAATCACTTTGATGAGCATGGCTTTCAGTTGATCGATATTTTTCATCTGAAACCATTTAGGTAAATTATCAATAGGTTTGATGAAAAGCTCGAATAGCCCAGTACTGATGATAAAGAAAATCACACCCAGGAGCACTAGATCAATAGCTTTCAGCGCTTTCAATATTACTTCTCCTTCGCGAGAGTATTGCGAAAATACCGTTTTAATTACCTTTATAATTTCGTAAAAAGAATAGAAAAATACGCCGATGGAAAGTGCCATTACGCCGAGTACGGCCAAGAAAGCGAGAAATTTTAAGATAATACCAAGTGCGTTTTGTGCTTTCATTACAAATATTTAGTTAATAGTTAAGGTAGTTGACGCTTTTATACTCAAAATGAGATTTTTTCACTAGATAAGTAACGGACAAAAAATAAGTTCCTCATTTTGACTGAGCAGATTTTGTTCTGATACAAGGCAAAAAACGCAGGAATCCTGCTGGCTGGCGAGGCTTTTTAACGCAGTAGCAGGGCAAAAGATACCGTCACAAATCGGGAAGTTATTATTTATCCGTTACTAAATACCCAATACAGCTATAAATGTTCGTTATCTTCTTTTAATACAAGCAAAACAACTAGAATATATGAGAATCATTTACTTACCATTTAGTCTTATATTTTGTTGCTTCCTGACTAGTCATTTGAGCGCGCAAGTCACTTTTGAAAATGCTTTTCCCAACCTCAGCTTTTCTTCGCCACTCGAAATTCAAAATACGGGTGTACCTGGCGATGATCGGCTGTTCGTGGTGGAACAAAGAGGCACGATTAAAGTATTTGAAAATGATGCTAGCACTTCCAGTACGACCGATTTTCTGGACATCGAAAATGAAGTCTTCTTTGGTTTTGGACAAGAGTTGGGATTACTGGGATTGGCTTTTCATCCCAATTACCAGCAAAACGGCTACTTCTATATTTACTATACCAAACGCGTAGGTTCATCCAATGCCATTATCACTGTCGAGCGCATTCGAGTTGATACGAATGACCCGAACTCAGCAGATTTAAATAACCGCTTAGTGCTATTTGAGTTCACCAAAAATCAGACCAATAGCAATCACAATGGCGGAAAAATCACCTTTGGCCCAGATGGCTATCTTTACGTATCCATCGGAGATGGCGGCGGTGCGAATGATCCCAGCAACAATGCTAGAAATGTAGATCGCTTTTTCGGAAAAATTCTCAGAATCGACGTGGATGTGGATGGCAATAATCCAGTGGATAACAATGGTGTACTACCCGATGGTAACTACGAAATTCCTAGCGACAATCCTCTGGTTGGTCAAAATGGGCAGGACGAAATCTACGCTTGGGGGATTCGCAATACTTGGAAAATGAATTTTGACCAAATAACGGGCAGACTGTGGGCAGGCGACGTAGGGCAGGGCGATTTGGAAGAAATTAATCTAATCGAAAATGGGGGTAATTATGGCTGGGATCGCTTCGAAGGAACATCCGTGGAAGACGCTAGCGTACCTGATCCTGGCAATACGATTTTTCCAGTGCTAGAGTACGATCACGACGCAGGCGATGTCTCTATCACGGGTGGCTATGTCTACCGAGGTAACGAAATTAGTAGCCTCTCCCCTAGCCTATTCGGGAAGTATATTTTTGGCGATTATTCGTCGGGCAGGGTTTGGGCAATGGACTACGACCCTTCGACGGGCAATGCGAGTCGTGAATTTTTATTTCGAGCCAATGGTGTCAATATTTCTTCTTTCGGCGAAGACATCAACAACGAAATTTATTTTACCGAATACAACATTTTCGGCGGTAGCAATATCTACAAAATCGTGGATGGCGTAAGCAGTCCGCAAGCGCAGGCGGTCAGCGGTTTTGGCGATTGGTGCAATAGCATTCCAGCTACCAATGGAACGATCAATGCGGCGACAGGAGATGCTAATGATAGACTCTATATTGGTGGCGCATTCAGCGAAGTAGATGGTTTAAGTGCTAACAATATTGCCGTTTGGGATGGCAACAGTTGGAGTACGCTAGGCAGTGGTGCGAATGGCGATGTCAATGCACTAGCTTTTGATGACAATGGTGATTTGTACGCAGGCGGTGCTTTCACTAGCATCGGAGGTGTAGCAGCCAATAATATTGCCAAATGGAATGGCGTAGCTTGGCAAGCCCTAGGCAATGGTACGAGTGGGCCAGTAGCGGCATTGGGTGTCGATAGTAATAATAAAGTTTATGTAGGTGGCGCATTTGTGACTGCAGGCAGTATCACTTGTAATAATGTTGCCGTTTGGGATGGGACTTGGTCGGCAATGACGGACGGAGGAAACGCAATAGCAGGAACAAACAATGAGATTCGATCCATCGACATTGACGGCAATGATTTAGTCTACGTCGGCGGGAATTTTGCTTCCGCAGGCGGCAATACAGCTAGTCGAATTGCGACTTGGGACGGCAGCAATTGGGGAACTCTGGGCGACGGAATGACTGGTTTTGTGCAAGCTATTCTGAACACCACAGATTATCTTTACGCTGGCGGTAACTTTGGCGGTGCTGGCAGTTTGAATGCCAATCGCGTAGCAAGATGGAATAAAAGCAGTCAAACTTGGGAAACATTGGAAGATGGACTCTCCAATGTCGTGAACGATCTCGTCAGCTACAATGGATTCATATACGCCGCTGGTTCTTTCCCGATTGCACTGGGCGCAGCACCTGATCCTAATATCATCGTCAGCAATATTGCTCGTTGGAGCGAAAGCACAGGTTGGGAAGCATTGGGAACTAGTGCAGTAGGCGTTGATAATGTAGTCAATGCGTTGACCTTGATTGGTGATATGCTTTATGTCGGTGGCAATTTCGAGTCGGCAGGTGGTAATAGCGCAGCTAATCTAGCTTGCTGGTCAGAAATTTGTCCACGCATTCGACAAGTGGCAGGTCTCGATCTCACGGGCAGCTTCCAATCCGATTCTTTGACCACTAATACGGGTACTTGTATTATCCAATCACAAGCCGCCTTCGTCGCAGGTCAATTCATTCGTTTGCAAGCTGGTTTTCATGCGCAAGCGGGTAGTCAGTTCACTGCTAGCATTGGGCTTTGTGGCAGCAGCAGCTTGCGCGTTTATGAGTCTCAGCCAAACGACGAGGAGCAAGCGAATATCTTGGCGGCCACTGCTGCTGATGTAGCTTTCACCATTTTCCCAAATCCAGCTACCAATATGGTCAATTTCAAATACCAACTACTCGAATCCAGTGCCATTCAAATCAACCTTTATGATCTGAACGGACGACTACTTACGCCCATCTTTTCTGCACAAGAACAGGCAGCAGGCGACTATCTCGTCGAGTTTCCCGTAGCAGAATTCGAAGGGATGTATTGGGTAGAGTTGGTTCACAATGGGGCAAAGATTTCGCGCAAGTTGTTGGTGATGAATAAGTAGCGTAGCTTGTGTAGGTTATAAGTAGTCGACACAAGGCAGTCTCAAGAAAATTTTTTCTGTTTATGATGTTGATATGTTTATTTGTTTAACTGATAATCATTGACCATAAAAGCAAAATCAAGGGAATCTGTGCAATAAATAGATCAACAATTCAACGAATAAACAAAGTCTAGCTTTTAACGATTGCCATAGTCGACACGGGTGTACCTGTGAAATGATGTAAAAAAAGCTATCTTAGAGGAAAGAAAAAGAGCTATAAAAATGGGAGTAAAAAAGATAGAAAAGCAAGGGAATAAGCTTCGCATAGAGCTAGAAATAGAAATATCACCAGACTCAATGCTAAAGAGCGAGGAAAATATAGAGACTGTACTGAACACCACAGGCGTAGCGGCGAGTGAGTTGGCATTATCTGAATTTGATACAGATGGAAGCCCAATAGAGTTAGAAGGAACCGTACTGATAAGTAAAGGACAGCAAAAAAAATGAGGACTGTATAAAATCTTGTGCTAAGAGCATGTTTGGAGCACTATCTTCCTGTAAACCAATATTTTACGAACCTGACTTTGAAAATAATCGCTCGTTTATCTCGATAAAGTCACTATTATTTTCTTCGCCAGAACCGTAAACTACTGATTTACAGTTCAATCCTGCTCCAAACAAGCTCTAAAGTTATGTCAGAGAAAAAA